>CAYZUW010000158.1:0-9287 GCA_964481325.1 uncultured Saprospiraceae bacterium | reverse complement strand
TTAGTAGTGAACTCATTTCTTTTTTCCCTTTTGGGATAATTGCCACTGCCCAAGTTCTATTGTCAACCTGCAATTCAATTTATTTTACCTACTTAAAGAATAGTTATAAAGTCGAAGAGTTTGTAATACTAAATTCTCTAGTGATAGTACTGCAAATATTAATTCAGGCCATTCTGATATTGGTTTTTAGTTATGGTATTCTTGGTATTCTTGTTGGAAATTTGATTCCTGTAATTTTACTATTTCTATTTTTGATTATTAGACACCGTTTTCTATTAAATTTAAAATTAGATTTTGAGATACTTAAGCCCTCGTTGATTTTTGGGCTTGGATTTTTACCCATTGGGTTTTTATCTGGATTTGAAAAACAGATTGATAAATTTATTCTTGAGCGATATATGAGTTTAGAACATGTTGGGCTCTATGCTATACTTATCAGTATAGTTGGATTGTTTAATATTTTAATAAGAGCATTTGATAATGCTATTAAACCAGTATTATATCAGAGCCTTAAGAACAATGACGATAAAACCAAGTACACTCTTAATAGCATGTATCGAACTTATACTAATATCGGTATTTTTAGTTTGGCGGGGATAATGTTAGTTGGAAGTAATTTGCATCTGATAACTAGTAATCCAAAATACCTGAGTATTGTAGATTATTTTCCTGTAGCTATTTTGGCTGTGATTCCTGTGATTCTAGTTAAATATGAAATCTTAGTAATTTTATTTTACAAAAAAACATATCTATTAAGCATTATTACTATTATTAAAACCTTATTTATGGTTTCTATCATGATAATATTGATTCCTAAATATGGTATTTATGGTGCGCTTTTAAGTCTTTTGATTTCGAATATTTTAAATCTAATTTCGTTCAAAATACTAAATTCAAAATTGTCTAAACATCGTTTTGAACATATGCAACTGCTGTATAGAATACTACCTTTTGTAGTTTTGATATTATTACATCTTTATTTTGGTAAAAGTGTAAGCTATTCATTGTCAAGCATTTTGGTTTTTTGCATTACTGTTATTTTTATCGGTTTTGCGGAGCGAGCAAGATTGAAAACCATTTTAAAGCCGTTATTGTAAAAGTTAGCAAAACAAAAATGGGGTTCCTCTTTGTAGCTAGATAAGTATTATATCTACGGTAAAATTTTATCTACCATTAGCTGTATTCCATTTGGTAAATAAGGCAAATCCAAATTACTGTCTTCTCCATAAGCCATATTTAAACCTTGCATAAATAGAGAAAAGAAACCTTCATGCTTAATATTTGTATGCGCTGGATTTTCAGGGACTAGACCTTCATTAAAGCCTTCTCTAAGAAAAGGTAAAGTCAATTCCTTGTTTTTGCATATAATGTGTACAGGAGTAGAGGATCCCATGGCTGTTTTTGTAATTCCAGGAGGTTGATGGTCTCCAAACAAAACGTATATGGTATCCGGATCTTCATCTTTTTCTATAAAATCGAATAAATTTTTCAATTGATAGTTGATGGCTAAGGTGTATTTGTCAAATTTGTTCTTCTCATTCGTAGCCGTTTCAAAAGGTGTGTTATTTAGTGATTTCCAGTCAGGGACAATATCAATGGGTGTATTGAAAGGAGTGTGAGAATTGAGCGTAGAGTAGAATAAACTATGCGGGGTCTTTTGATTATTAGTTATAATTTGGTCTGCTTTATTTAAGGAATACTGGTCCGGCGGTGAAGTACGCAGTAGGTAGCTGCATTTTTGACCGACATAATCTAATGATGTCCACTCTATGCCAACATCGTATTGTAAATTTTGCTGAATTAAGCTCCAATCTATCAATTCATCTCTATTGTATTCTAGGGGCATCAAGGAATAATTAGTGTAGCCTTGATCGGACATAAAATGCAGTAATGACTGATATTTTTGAAACGTCGTTAGTTTCGAATAGAGTAGATTGTGAAGAATTTTAGAATCTACCTTCAAGCCATATAAAAAGCTGCTGTAGCTCAACCAAGACCCTCCTGCAAAAATAGGAGGCAATGAAATGCCAGTTGCTAAACTTATTTTTTTCTTTTTAAATACTTCAGAATAATCCGCCAGTGTTTTTTGGATCACCTTGGCAGTGTCAGGCATTAGATGGGCTAGAGAACCATAGGATTCAACTGAGAATATCTTAATATTTGGTTTCTTACTCTTTAACTTGACATCTTTATAGATGTTGAATTTTTCGAAATAAGCCTCATCAACATCAAAAAGAAAGTTATAAGAATTAGAAACTTTGAAGTTTCTCCATAAGTAAACGCCTACAAATAGCACATTTCTATAGTGAAGTCGATTGTATTCATATTTAAACACATTCCTAGTTCCAAGCAAAATTATGGCGATTGCTGCTATAACTATAGTGATTTTTGATGGGGGAGAAGAGTGGTTTATCAGGTAGCCGGTAGTCCAGTGGAAAAAAAAGAAAATGGCTACTAGGAATAGGATTAAAGCAGTGTATAGAAAGTATTTTTTTTTATAGAGAATAGAAACACCGGTCTTAGCGAATTCTAAATCGCTTTTAATAACAGGAACGTTGTTGAAAACATATAGCATTACGCCCGAGTAAGCAATAACTACAAAGCCAAAGGAAGCGATCAGGCTACCGATATAGCTTAGGAATGGCGCTTTCCATGAAAAAAATACACAAAACAAAATAAATAAGCTGTATTCGAAGTATATTCTCCATGGATCTGAGGAGGGTTTTTGAATGATGAAAACAATCAGTTTTCGAACACTAAAATTGCCGCTCAAGAATGAGAAAGGATTTGGTTCATTCTTAAAATTAAGAAGATAAGGGATAGTGAAAAATAGAAAATTCAAGCCTATAAATGCTAACCAAAATACCATTTATTTTTATTTTGTAATTTTAAAGTCCTGTAAATGAATAGACTATTTTTTTTACTGAGACTAATTATATATTCAGCTAACAATAACTAATCAGTGCGGACAATGTTTTAAATGAAGATAAAAGTTTATTCATTTTAGTATAAACAAAGATTAATCTGATTTCAAATTATATCTGAGAGGCGGCAGTAGATTATGTCGTAAAACGACAGAAAAATTATACACTTCATTTGTTGCACTTGATAGCACGTTAAATATCATACTTGATTAGTGCGAGGATTGGAGACTCTTTACGTGGTTTTGACCTCTAATATACTAATTTGAAAAAAAATCTAAAATTTTATCATTTTCCTAAACATTATGATTGGTGATTTGCTAGTATCTGTATCGAATTCAATTAGATGCTAATACGAGAGGACATAGATAGAATATATAGATGGAATAGTATCCATGCCATTGTGATTCTCATAAGTGTGTTTTTGAGTGTTTATAGTGAGGATTTTATTTTTTTAGTAATAGGAGCTATTGCCTCTTTTTGCTATTTTATACTGAATAATAGAGACACACTCATGGAGTTAACTCCAATAGGAGGGTACGCAAATTGGGTGACAGGTTTTAGGTTTGTTTTGTTAATAGGGCTCATGTTGTTTTTGCCTAGTTTGTCATTTTTACAACTTGGGGTAGGATTGATTATCTTTGTTTCTTTGGATGGAATAGACGGCTGGTTGGCTAGGAAGTATGAGCAAAGCACTACTTTCGGACAGTACTTCGATATGGAATTAGATGCTTTATTTGTGATGATGATGTGCTGCTATTATTTTCTATTTAAAGAAATTAGTATGTGGATATTGTTTCCAGGCTTACTAAGGTATTTATACAGAGTAGGTATAGATATTTTTCCAAAAGAGAATTTTAAAGAAAGCAAGAAACGATACGCTTCTAGCATTGCTGGGATATTTTTTACAATTCTAATTTTAGGCTTATTCTTAGATCATGAGATTAGATTTTATTTCCTAGCTATTGGTAGTTTTTTGATAGTTATTTCATTTAGCATCTCTATAATGGAATATATAAAATTTGATAACTTAAAAAATGTCAATTAGTAGTTCAAAATCCAATATCAATTTTACAAATCTTAGTGATAAGACATTACTATTGGTTGTTGAAAATTTTGGGCTAAATTTTTCTGGAGGTTCCACAGCGACGGCAAGAGTAGCCGAATATTTTGAAGAGGCATTTAGAGAGTTGAAAGTTCTTTGTAAGAGAGAAGGAAAACATAACTTGGAAAGAGCCCATTTTGTCTATTACGATAGTGTTTTAGAATTGCCAAGTATGATTGATGAACATTCAGATGCAAATACAATTGCGTTTGGTGATTTTCATGTTGCACATCCTTTAGCAAAGAAAGATATGCCCTACTTTTTTGTATATCACGATAATTGGCCTGAGCTAAATCGATTTGAGTTATTTACAAAAGAAGAAGGGCAAGATACAATTGATAAGTACGGAGATATTTTTGCAAATGCAGTAGAGGTATTTAGCGTGACAAATTATAAGTTACCATTTATAAGTAAATATAATAGCCGCGCAACTGTTGTTAGAAATGGTTTGTCGCAAGCATTGACAAAGAAAACACAGAAAAAATTAAGTAAAGGAAACCTTACTGTCTTAATGGCTGGCAATATCGATAAACGAAAGTATATTAAGGCTATTCCGATGTTTAAAGCGTTAAGTGAATTAGGTTCAAATGGAATTCAAATCCATATCTATGGATTGGTTAAAGATGAATCCATAAAAGAGGAATTAGATAAATTTAATTTTGTAGAGGTAAAGGGATTTGAGGATAATATTAGGTATGACGCTTACGATGTTCTTTTAAATACATCTCTCGTCGAAAATTTATCTCTTTCAGTAGTAGATGCCTTAGCGAACCAAACCCCTGTATTTTCATTTGATGTTGGTGGAATTAGAGAAGTTGTGAATGAAAGTAATGGGAGGATTATTACGGATTTTGATATAGTAAGAATGGCAAAAAGCCTGATTGAATTTAAAAATGACCAAACAAATTTCTTGCTTGATAGAACTGATTTTGAAGAATTTGATTGGGAAAAAAGCGCTACAAAAATGTTGCGTATTATGAATGAGAGAATGGATACGAACGTAAATGTGGGTACTTTGAAGTCAAGAAATTATATTTAAATATGAAAGTTTTGAAATAGATTAAACAAGGTGGAATTGATTTATAAAATATCAGCGATCTTATACATGACTAGTATGTTGCTAGAATTAAAATTTCTAGCTGTACCTAGTGAAGAGTCGCATTCTTCCCTTTTGAAATCTAAATTAGACTTTAGAACTTTGTTGAAATTTGTATTAGGGTCACTGGGAACACTTGCATTTTTGGTAATTGTGATTTTTCCATTTTTGCAGTTTTCCGTATTGTTTAACCCATACATGTTGTATGTGGGAATTTTTTTGATTCTTTTGGGGAGAATATTGACTTTTAAAGGCTCATTAGATATAAACAAGCATTTAAAAAGAGGTGAAGAGATGCTTCTCAATAAAGGAATATTTAATTATACGAGAAATCCAATTTTATTGGGTTTGCACATTTCATTATTGGGTTTTCTCATCGCCATTGGAAAATATGAATTGGTGTTTCTGTCCATGTTATTTTATGTAGGAATGCATATTAAAGTTTTAGATGAAGAGAAGTTTTTATTTCAAAAATTTGGTCTGTCCTATAAGAATTATAAAGAAAGTACAAAAAGATATATATAAATGCAAAACACAAAAACGGCTACGCTCGGTAAGCAAGAAGAAATTAAAAATTGGTTTGATAAAACCTATTCTCTTAGAGGATTTTTTTACTTACGTCCAGTAAGAGCATATAAGATATTTCCAAGTATTTTAAAATTCGAAAAAGAGCATAAGATATTGGATGTTGCTTGTGGGCTTGGTCGACTGTTAGAGGCTTCACAAGAATTCGGTCCAGAATTGTATGGTTTTGACATTTCAGATGTCGCCGTAGAAAAGGCGCAGAAAATTTTACCAAACGCACATATACAAGCTGCTAACGCTGAAGAAATGCCCTATCCAGAGAATACATTTGATAGAGTGACTTGTCTGGGCTCTTTAGAAAGAATGCTTGACTTAGATAGGGTTCTCCAAGAGGTTAAACGGGTTGCCAAACCAGATGCCAAGATTCTTTTTCTGGTTAGAAATATTAATGGGTGGACTTGGAAAATAACAAAAGATATTTTTAAAGCTAAGGTAAAAGCTAGCCATCAAGGCGCTAAGTCGCAAGAAGAATGGACAAATATATTTAAAAGTCATGGCTTTAAAATAAATGAAATTTTGCCAGATCAATACCCTATCAAAAAGAGGGAACGATTGCTTTCGCTAGGGTTGAAAAAAATAGACTATTATAATGTGTCTAGCTCAATCATACCTATGGATTATGTGCATGAGTATATTTATGTTCTTGACAATTCGATATGAATAGCGTAGCGAAATTATATGATAAATTATTTTTTCTAAATTCAAAAAGAAAAAATGAAGGTCCCTATCCGATTCATAAATCTCTGTCTTATGAAGATAAAGATATAAATTCTCTCTATGATTTTATTCTGGATAAATTTGATATACCTCAAAATGGCTTAGCCTTAGATTGTGGTTGTGGAGTAGGTTTTGGTTCTTTTCAAATTTCGAAGAAATATCCAGAACTCAAAATTCAAGGAATTAGTTTGAGTGAACAAGAGATAAATCTAGCAAGTGAATTGGCGATTAAAAATAATCATGCTACTAATTGTTCTTTTAAAGTACAGTCCTTTGATGACCTTCATGCAGACCAATATGATTGTATCGTAGCCATAGAATCTTTGAAGCATAGTCCAAATATCGAAAATACAATGAACGTGCTGCATAAAGCATTACGGCCGAACGGAAGGTTGTATATTGTGGAAGACGTTGGAAAAAATACAATTGATAATTTTGCATCTCGCAGACAATGTAAAGATTGGAAATTGCCAAAAATTTGCACTACGAAAGATTATCTGGATGGGAATAAATTTTCGAATAAAGACATTGTAAATATGACCCCTTTTTTGAAAACACCGAATATAATCTTAGTGTTTTTGCGAATCCTGCTTTTTGAAATTTTAGTTGGCTTAGATTTTTTAGGTATAAAAAAATTCCCATCAGCAAGTATTACGAGAGGTGGTTTTTATCAAGAATTATTATATGCAACTGGAAAATTAGAATACCTTATTTTAATAGCAAGAAAAGCATCATGAAACCATCTTTTATTATCATAGGAGGCGTGAAATGTGCTAGTTCTTCCTTGTATAGATATATAAATTTTCACCCTCAAGTATTGCCTTGTAAGACAAAAGAACCAGGCTATTTCAACACAAGTAGCAGGCTCAAGTTATTTTGGAAATACAAATCCTACATAGATTTATTTCCCAAATTAAATGATAAGCAGGCTGTCGGTGATTGGCTTGATTTAGGAGAGGATAATAAAATGATTCCTTCGAGTTTTACAAAATCGATTGATAAAAATAAGGAGTATATTACTGGAGAGGCTACAGCGAATACATTTGCACTAGCTAATCCAAAGTGGATAAAAATGATGTTGCCTAATGTAAAACTGATTTTGCTTTTGCGCGACCCTGCAGATCGATTTATATCCCATTTCAACATGTTGAAACGATTTCATTCTGAAGGACGAAAAGGCTATGACTTAGGAACGCTGGATCTTTTTGTAGATCAAGAAATAAAAGCGTACGAACAAGGGGAAAAGACCAGAATAATTTCTCAAGGCATCTACATGGATAAATTGCCACTTTGGAAACAAATATTTGGGGATAATCTAGAACTATTCAAAACGAAAGACTTTAATGGGGCTTTAGCTAATGAGACGATGAATAAAGTTTGTAAGCATCTAGATATTCCTACTTTTGATTTTAATCCTATATTAAAAGTAAAATACAATAGTACAGGCAAAAAGATGGAACCTACTTTAGCCAGCGAAAAATTAAAACAATTTTATAGTCCATCTTTAGATCAATTAAAATTGCAATATGGTTTTTCATTGGACTAATGGCCATTGTTATTGATTTCCTTAGGGTAAAATTTTTTAAAAACATAATAAACAAGTAAAATATAAATATGTATACAGTTAAAATCAGAGACCATATAATGATTGGGCATTCTCTTCCGCATCCTTTTTTTGGTCCTGCGCAAAATATGCATGGTGCCACTTTTGTAGTAGATGTAGAGTTTCAGTCAGAAAATCTAGATCCGCATAATGTAGTTGTAGATATGGGTTTTGCGCATAAGGTAACTAAGGAGGTTTTGGCTCCTCTCAATTATCAGAATCTAGATGAAGTAGACATTTTTAAAGGAAAGCTTACTACGACTGAGTTCTTAGCAAAGCATATCCATGATGAAATTCAAGCACAAACTAAGGCCGTGTTTACGGGTAGTTTGAAAATCACCTTAGGGGAGAGCCATGTGGCTTGGGCTAGCTATCAAGGTCAACCACTATTGTAGGTAGGATTATAGTCTATATCCATTGAAAGCATGTGCCTCGTTCTTTTGGGCTTGCATGACGATAAATGGAATGGAGAATGTAACGAAAGCAATAAAACCAATAAAGAATATGGATACTACAGTTGTGATAGCTCCAAGTATCCATCCAAATAAAATGAATTTTTGGTTCATTGTAGCCTTCGCATCATTGACATGGGTGCTAAAGTTTTTACCACAGTGATTGCAATTTACAGTAAAGGTATCTCCTTTGATTTGTGCAAGATCTGGTCGAGTAGAGGCATTAGCCTTTATTTCGACTTCGTCTTTGCACGCGGGACATTTTGTAAAGATTTTCATTCTTAGGTTTATTCAGTAAGTAGTATAAACCCAAATTAAGCATTTTTTCTTAAAAGTGCTATGGCACCTAAGCCTTATTGTACAGCTGACAGGGCAGATTCTCCTAGGGAGTACATCTCTCTCTGATAGGCTGCGCCTAGCTTTCGCTCTAGTACATTCCCTTTAGCATCCAAGAATAAAAGGGTGGGGTAGCCTTCGATATTATATATCGCAGCTAGATTGACTCCATTGCCTTGCTCCGCGTTTACTTTATAGCTGACAAAGTTTTCATTCATGAATTCTCCAAGACGTCTATCTGGGAAAACATCTTGGTCCATCAATTTGCATGGTAAACACCAAGTGGTATAAAAATCTACAAAGACTAGTTTGTTCTCCGCAGTGGCTTTGTCTAATACGTCTGATAAGGTTTCACTGTGGGTAAATTGAATGCCCGTTTTCTTAGTACTAAGCCCTGCGTTCTTTTTTGATTTACAAGCCGCAAAAGTAAGTGCACATAGTAGGATAATTATCCAAGATGATATTCTGATAT
>CAYZUW010000157.1:0-9331 GCA_964481325.1 uncultured Saprospiraceae bacterium | reverse complement strand
CTTTATTTCTTGGATGGTCTATTAGATTGCCATAGCACTTATGTATAAACGGTAGCTACATAGCATAGCGACCATGATTTTC
Organism: uncultured Saprospiraceae bacterium; assembly: GCA_964481325.1. Taxonomy (GTDB): domain Bacteria; phylum Bacteroidota; class Bacteroidia; order Chitinophagales; family Saprospiraceae; genus JALZVN01. Next base: position 9,249 of record CAYZUW010000157.1, on the reverse strand, counting down.
GCTTTTTCTGCGAAAATCATGGTAGACCCCAAATTGTTATGAAATATTACGATATCCACCTTCATGTGGCTATATGACAATAAAATCACTGATTTAGAACTGATATTAGTCTTTTTTTAACTGCAAAGATTATTATTAGCGTTACAAATTGCTGTACCTTTGTGCGCTCCGATTGCGTATACACCAGATGAAAAAGGGTATAAAGCCCACCTTTTAACGAATAATCATAAATAAATATCTATAGCAGTATGAGCAAAAGAGTATTAATAACTGGTGCAGCTGGATTTTTGGGGTCACATCTTAGTGATCGTTTTATAGCAGAAGGATTCAGAGTAGTAGGGATGGATAACCTCCTTACAGGTGATATCAAAAACATTGAACACCTTTTTCCGAATAAAGATTTTGAATTTTATCATCATGATGTGTCTAAATTTGTCCATGTACCTGGCGATTTAGATTACGTTTTGCACTTTGCATCTCCTGCATCACCGATTGATTACCTTCAGATGCCTATCCAAACCTTGAAAGTGGGTTCATTGGGAACACATAACTTATTGGGATTGGCTAAGTCTAAAGGAGCTAGATTGTTGATTGCTTCTACTTCTGAAGTTTATGGTGATCCACTGATTCATCCTCAAACAGAAGATTATTGGGGTAATGTAAATCCGATTGGCCCACGTGGTGTATACGATGAGGCAAAGCGGTTTCAAGAAGCGATCACTATGGCATACCATACCTACCATGGTTTAGAAACTAGAATAGTAAGAATATTCAATACCTACGGACCTAGAATGAGAGTGAATGATGGTAGAGTGCTTCCAGCATTTTTCTCACAAGCTATCAGAGGCGAGGGGATAACAGTATTTGGAGATGGTTCTCAAACAAGAGCGTTCTGCTATGTCGATGATTTGGTAGAAGGTATCTATAGACTACTTATGAGTGACTATGCAATGCCTGTAAATATTGGTAATCCAGACGAAATTACTATTGGAGATTTTGCTCAAGAAGTAATCGATATGGTGGGTAATCCTGCGGCAAAGGTGGTATATAAACCATTGCCTACAGATGATCCTAAAGTTCGTCAACCCAATATAGATCTGGCAAGAAAAATATTGAACTGGGAGCCTAAAATAAACAGAGCAGAAGGCATGGCTCGTACATACGAGTACTTCAAAAAGGTGGTGCCTATGACGGCAACTTCATAAATTTTGGAATAGATAATAAGATAATAGAATGGATCAAACAATATTGATAACAGGTGGAGCTGGTTTTATTGGCTCGCATTTGGTAAAGTTGATGGTTGAGAAGTATTCAAATTACAAGATTATAAATTTGGATGCCTTGACTTATGCAGGAAATTTGGAAAACTTGACTTCTGTTGAGAATGCACCAAACTACCAATTTATCAAGGGAGACATTAATGATGCCTCTTTTGTTGAGGAGTTATTTCAGACGCACAAGTTTGATGGCGTAATTCACCTGGCTGCAGAGTCTCATGTAGATAGATCGATAAAAGACCCATTGAGCTTTATTAAAACCAATATTGTTGGGACATTGAATCTTCTTCATGCTGCAAAGCAAACTTGGGGAGACGATTTTGCCAATAAGCGTTTTTATCATGTAAGTACAGATGAAGTCTATGGTACTTTAGGAGAAACGGGATTATTCACGGAAGATACTTCTTATGACCCAAGATCACCCTACTCTGCTTCTAAAGCGAGTTCTGATCACTTGGTGAGAGCGTACTATCATACTTACGATTTCCCAATGGTAATTTCTAACTGCTCCAATAACTATGGACCAATGCAGTTTCCTGAAAAGCTGTTGCCTTTGTTCATCAACAATATCAAGCAAAATAAGTCATTACCTATCTATGGCGACGGAAACTATACTAGAGATTGGTTGTGGGTCGAAGATCATGCGCGTGCTATCGATGTGATCTACCATAAGGGTAAAAATGGGGAGACGTATAATATCGGTGGCCACAATGAGTGGAAGAATATCGATATCATCAATCTATTGATTAAGATAATGGATGAATTGCTTGAAAGACCAGCAGGAACCTCTGAAGCACTCAAAACATATGTGAAGGATAGACCAGGTCACGATAGACGGTATGCTATAGATGCCACTAAATTGAAAGATGAGTTGGGTTGGGTTCCATCCTTACAAATGGAAGAGGGTCTGAGACTTACGGCAAAATGGTATCTCGCCAATAGTGAATGGATGGATAAAATCACTTCTGGTGAATATCAAAAATATTACGATAATCAGTACGCAGACCGTTAATATATAGAATAAGGTGTATTTTTGTGGTTATCATTAATCTACGTGTTATAAAAAATGCATTTTTATGAAGAAGTTCTTCATGCTATTGTTTTTAGTTTGTGCAATAGCTTCTGTATCAGATGCTCAAATTTTTTCGGAAGGAGAAGCTCGAAAAGAACTACAAAATAGAGGAATATCTGAGGAAGATTTTAGAGCAGCAATGCTAAGAAAGGGCTTCGATATAGATAATTTTGATCCTAGTCAACTTACTGGTTTTCAAAGAGCTGCGGAGGAGGTTATAAGAGAGCTGGAAATTCAAAATGAAGAAATAGCTGAGCTAGAACAAATTGCGCAAGACTCTATCCCTGATAGTCTTCAGATAAACGAGATAATAGAAGAAGTTCAAGAAGAAAGTGAGAAAGAATTATCAGAACAGTCTGCTGATAAAATCAAACGAGCAGTAGATAGTGGGATTCCTCTGGAGGAGGCTATTGCTAATGAACTAGCAGAACTAAATAACACAGACTTACCAGAAGCTGCTATCTACGGGCAGCAAGTTTTTCGAAATAAAAGCATAGCCCTTTATACTCCATCTGAAGATATAAGACCTCCAGAAACTTATGTACTAGGTCCAGGAGACGAAATAACTATTTCTATTTGGGGGAAAAGCCAAGAAAGCGCCTCTTTTACCATTAGTAAGGAAGGGCACATTCAGCCAGATAGAATGCCTAGAATACAACTCAAGGGGATTACCTATGCCAAGGCAAGATCGTTATTATTGAGTAGGTATAGCGAATACTTCAATTTTAGAGAAGAAGATTTTGAGGTAACAATAGACTACTCCCGTACGATTACGGTCAATATAGTTGGAGAGGCGATAGAGAGTGGTAGTTACAATGTGCCAGCGACAAATACCGCTTTTAATGCACTTGTGGCTTCAGGAGGTCCATCCGATATAGGGTCGGTACGTAATATCAAATTGATTCACCCGAATGGTGTAGAAAAGCGATTAGATGTCTATGAGTTTTTATTAAATCCCACCATCGTAAAAGATTATTTTTTAGAGAACAACGACTTTATCTTTATACCAATCGCCGATATAAAGGTGGAAATCGAGGGGGCAATACGAAGACCTTTTGTCTACGAATTGTTGCCAGGCGAAGGCTTGAAAAACTTGATATTGTTTTCGGGAGGATTGACAGAAGATGCTTATCAGAAAAATATTCAAGTCACTCGTTATGAAAATGATGAGGAAGTCATAATAGATGTGGACTATCGCGCCATTTTGCAAGGTGCTTCGGATTTTAAATTGCAAAAAGGTGATCGAGTTTCTGTAAAGACTATTTCAAATACGTTCGAAAATTTTATTGAAGTTGTTGGTGCCGTAGAGTTTCCAGGTCGCTTTGAACTGAATAAAGGAATGCGGGTTTCTCAGGCCTTGGATAAAGCAAAATTGTTAAAGACTTCTCGTAGAGATTTGGCATTCATTTTAAGAAAAAATCTTGATGGTAGTTTTAAATGGATTAAAATAGATTTAGATCAATTGAATGCAGGAGATGATTTGGTATTAAATGTTGAAGATAGAATCACTATTTACGATCAATCTAGATTTATTGATAATGAAGAATTTGTTATTGCTGGTGCGGTGCGCCAACCAGGTACACAGCCTATAGATTCTGAAAAATCAATAACCATTATGGATGCATTGGATATGGCTGGGGGTACGCTTCCGCAGTCTACTGATTATGCATACATTTTTAGAAGGAATCCTAGTAATGAGAATGATCAAGAGTATGTGAGAGTGAATTTTGATGATACTCAAGAAAGAAATACTATTATTCAGGCATACGACAGTATCGTTGTTTTTGATAATAAAGAGTTTTTACAAATTTCCAATGTTAGAATAGAAGGAGCAATCAATAATCCGTCCACACTACCTTTCGACCCCACTTTAAGCTTAAGAGATGCGATTACTCTCTCTGGAGGATTGAGGATTGAAGCGGCGAAGTCTCGAGTAGACATATCACGGGTTATATTTGATGAAGAAAATGTTAGTCGTACAGAAGTCATTCAAGTAAGCCTTGATGAAAACTTTAAAGTTGATGGTCAAGATTTCTTTTTAGAGCCTTTTGATTTAATAGAAGTTAGAACAGCCCCTTCTTTTGAATTACAGAGAAATGTATTTATAGAAGGAGAGGTGCTATATCCAGGGACCTATTCTTTAGAGGCGCAGAATGAAAAAATTGCCGAAGTGATAAGGAAGGCTGGAGGGCTTACTGATGAGTCATTTCCTTCAGGCGCTACTTTATTTAGGGTAGAAGACGGTGTAGGTTTTGTCGTTTTAGACTTAGAAGAAGCCATGAAGTCAAAAAACTCAAAAAACAATTTAATACTAAATGAAGGAGATATTATAAACATTCCTAAACAAAAAGATTATGTTGCTATCCGAGGGTTAACAAAAGCTAAAGATATCTATCCAGACAAAATTCTTCGGACAGGCCAAATCAATGTACCCTATCATGGAGCTAAGAATGCAAAATGGTATGTAGATGAATTCGCGGCAGGTGTCGGTGAGGGTGGTAGAAATCGTTTAATAACGGTAGAGCATCCAAACGGTAGGATAGAGAAAACAGAAGATTATCTTTTTTTTAAAAAATATCCTAGCGTCCAAAAAGGTTCTATCATAACGGTTGGAAGGCTAGAAAATAAACGCGAGGAAGAAAAGAAAGAAAGAGAAGATGTCAACTGGGGAAAGGTATTTGGGGATGCAATAGCGCAGGCTACTGGAATCATCACACTCATCTTCCTAATCGAGCGTTCAAACTAAAATAAGGGAAATCTTTTTTTACAAGATATCTAGTACTAGTTCAGGTGGTCTGCCGATAATGGCTTTATTGCCTTCTATAACTATAGGCCTTTCGATAAGCTTTGGATGTTCAAGCATAGCTTTTATCCATTGTGATTCGGAAAGTGTTTTTCCTTTATAATTTTCTTTATAGATGGATTCGCTTTTACGGACAAGCTGCTCAGCAGAGACGCCTAATTTGGTAATGATGTCTTTCAATTCTTTTCTAGTCGGTGGATGCTCTAAGTAGAGAACTATTTCAGGGACTATTCCTTTCTTTTCTATTAATGCGAGTGTTTCTCTGCTCTTGCTACATCTTGGGTTGTGGTATATTTGCATACAAAACTATTTTTTATGATCTGGAAAGTAAAGCCAAGTTTAGAAATTCTTAATGAAAGCAGCAAGAATACGATGGTAGAACATTTAGAAATTTCATTTTCTGCTATTGGGGACGATTATTTGGAGGCAACTATGCCTGTATCTCATAAAACTGTTCAGCCGTTCAGGATTTTGCACGGAGGTGCTTCTGTAAGCTTAGCAGAGACGCTTGGAAGTGTGGCATCTAATATAATTGCGGCAGAAGAAGGAAATCAGATAGTAGGTCTAGAAATAAACGCCAACCATCTAAAATCCGCAAAAGAAGGTCAAATTGTAACGGGTAGAGTAGAACCAATAAGAATCGGGAGAAGAATTCATGTGTGGCAGATTGAGATAAGAGATGAAGCGGAAAATTTACTTTGCACAAGTAGGCTAACAGTTGCGGTTTTGACTGATTAATTTGCTTTTATTGCTTACTTTCGTCGGTCTTACGGCAATAAGGGTTAGGTATCTATAAGATATGTTCGAACTATTGATTTTTATATAGATATTGCTAACCATTTTCTAAAAATAATGTTAATCAGATTAAAATAAAAACATATGCAAAGAATTATAACAGTTGCTATTTTATTTCTAGCGGTTTTCAATGTAACAGCTCAGAATTCACTTAATATGGAATTGCTTTCCAATTTGACTTACAATGAATCTTTAAGTGATGTATGGGGCTATGCGGCACCAAATGGAGATGAGTATGCAATAGTTGGTACAAGAACCACAACTTCAGTAGTTTCTCTAGCTGATCCAAGAAACCCAGTTGAAGTTGCCTCTTTTCCAGGTGCGTCTTCGACTTGGAGGGATATGAAACAGTTTGGCGAATTTGTATATGCTACTGTAGATTCTGGACAGGATGGTTTGTTAGTAATAGATATGAGTGGTGCTCCAAATAATATTACAGGCGAATTTTGGCAACCGGATATAACTATAAACGGAGTCACTACTCGATTGGAAACGTGTCATAATATATTTATCGATGAAGATGGATTCGGATATTTGGCAGGCTGTAATATGAACTCAGGTGGTGTTTTGATCATAGATCTTTTTACTACTCCAGGGACTCCACAATTTGTAGGTGCAGGTGACGCTAGAAATTCGCATGATGTGATGGCGCAAGATGATATATTGTATTCTTCGGACATAGGTAGTGGATTTTTCTCTGTGGTTGATGTTTCTGATAGATCAAATCCTGTAACTATTGCAACCCAGACAACCTCAATGTTCTTTACGCATAATGCTTGGGTTTCGACTGATGGAAATTATCTTTATACCACCGATGAAAGAGCGAATGCATATGTTGACTCTTATGATATTTCTGATCTAACAGATATAAAATTTCTAGATTCCTTTCAACCTGTAGCATCTTTAGGAACAGGGACTATTCCACACAATACACATTATTTTAATGGATTCTTAGTAACTAGTTGGTATACTGATGGTATTAGAATCATTGATGGAAATAAACCTGATAACTTAGTGGAGGTCGGTTTCTTCGATACTTTCTTAGGCAATCAAGCTGGATTTAATGGAGTTTGGGGAGCTACTCCTTACCTTCCATCAGGCCTTGTGTTGGCTTCAGATATTGGTACAGGTTTGTATGTTTTTGAAGCGGACTACGTAAGAGCAGCTTATTTGGAAGGAAATGTAACGGATGCAGATACGGGATTGCCACTTGCTGATGTAACAGTCACCATCGACAGTCCACAATTAAATAGTAAAAATTCAGATGCACTTGGAGACTATAGAACTGGTTTGGCAGAGCCAGGGGAAGTGATGGTTACTTTTAGTTTATTGGGATACAACTCAGTAACGCTTCCAGCGACTATCCAAAGTGGTGAAGTAACCATCTTAGATGTGGCTTTGCAGCCTAGTGCAAGATTCTCTATAACAGGTACAGTGAGATCAACTGTAGATAATAGCCCAATATCAAATGGAAGAGTTCTTTTGCAAAGCGACGATTTTGAAGTAGAGGTCGGAACAGATGAGAATGGTGTTTTCGATGCGAATGCTCTGTTAGAAGGAGAATATCGTGTATTTGCTGGTGCTTGGGGTTATGAGAATATTGAGTTTAGTAGTGGCCTTTCTCTTGAACAAGATGAAACGATTGAAATATTTTTAGGAGAAAGGTTGATGGATGATTTCATCGTTTTCTTAGGATGGACTATAGAAAATTTTGCTGAAACTGGTAGATGGGTTAGAGATATTCCCATAGGAACAAATTTGCAAGGAGGAGGATTTGGTAATCCGAACGTAGATGTAGAAGGAGATATTGGAAACAAAGCATACATCACAGGTAATCAAGAAGGAGGCGCAGGTGCGGCAGATATTGACGATGGAACAACGAGACTAATCTCACCAATGATGGATTTGACCCAATTTGTCTCTCCTAGAATTTCGTACCGTTTGTGGTTTGTAAATTCAGGTGGAAATACTACACCTAATGACGATGTAAGAGTGAGAATAACAAATGGAGTAGATACTATTAATGTGGAGATACTGACTTCTGATGATTCAGAAGGGATTTGGAGACCTACAAGTTCTTTCCTTCCTGGAGAATTAATGGAATTGACTAGTACAATGCAGTTTATAGTAGAGTCTAGCGATTTTGACCCTGGTCACTTAGTAGAGGCTGGTCTAGATAACTTTTTGGTAACTGAGAGCTCTACGAGTACAAGAGATTTGGTAGATACTCAGATATTTACTTCTAGTCCAAATCCATTTTCTCAATCTACCTTCCTAAACTTTGATAAAGAAATAACAGGAAATATAGTAGTGACTAACATTCTTGGTCAGCACATAGAATCTATACAACTTGAAAATACAAAATCTATAGAGTTAGGTCAAAAATATGATGCAGGGGTATATTTAATTAGTTTATCCACTGATGATGAACAATTTGAAGCAGTAAAAATTGTGAAACAATAAATTTACACTAGCATTGCTCTATCAAATAGGCTTGTAAGATTATACTTACAAGCCTATTTTTTATATTTACGGTTTGTAACGAAAAACCCACACCTGTATATGCCAAGCCCTGTCTTTTCTAAAAAGGTAATTGAACAATTTGGTTATGATGTAAACCAATATCGTGATGATACAGGAGAAATAGGAATAGACATACTTCCAGAGAAAGGGTTAGTAGTTGGTATTCGTTTGCAAGGCGTTTCACTTCTTGACGGTATATGCTCTAAAGAGGATTTTGAGCATAATACGCATTACAAGAGTAGTATATTGGCCCCTTTCCCTAATCGATTGAAGTACGGTAAGTTTACCTATCGAGATAAGACTTATCAATTCCCAAATAATGATACAAACTTTAATCATGCTATACATGGTATACATACAGAAAGTGGTTTTGAATTAATCAAAGAGGAAGCTGGGAGTTCCCTTAATTTGAGCATGCAATATTCCTATAAAGGAGATAAAGATTATTTTCCTTTTCCGTATACTATTAAGTTTGATATCAGTCTTGATTCTTATAAATGTCAATTAGGTTTTGAAATACAAAATACTGGTGTAGCTGATGCACCTTTAGGAATAGGTTGGCATCCTTATTTTACCTTAGGTCAATCTTTAGATGAGTGCGAACTTTGTATTCCAAAATGTAAAAAAGTAGAATTAGATGCTGAGATGATTCCTACAGGAAAATTAGCAGTATACAAAGAATATACAAAGTGTAAACCCATTAAAGAGGTACATTTTGATTCTATGTTTTTGATTGAAAAAGATACTGATTTTACTTCCCTAATATTGGAAAATAAAAC
>CAYZUW010000156.1:0-9389 GCA_964481325.1 uncultured Saprospiraceae bacterium | reverse complement strand
ACGGCGATAGCCTCTAGTCTAGCCCCAGGCACTTATACCGTAACGGTAACAGATTCAAATTCGTGTACCACAACTTGCATGGTCACAATAACTGAAGTGGGTTGTTTTTATGATTTAGCTTTGTCTAAAGTGGTAACAAGTGCAGGCCCTTATGAACCAGGAGGTCAAGTTACATACGAAATTACAGTAACAAATGAAGGGACCTTGGATGCAAGTAACGTAGTGGTAAGTGATATGCTGCCAACAGGTCTAAACTTTGTAAGTGGAACTAATTTCATGGGTTCAGGTCCATATACTTCGACGATAGCAAGTTTGCCAGCAGGAGGTGCGCCAATAGTATTGACACTTGTGGCGGATATAGATGCCAATTTCCAAGGAACGAATTTGACGAATGTAGCGCAGATTACAGCAGATAATGGAGGAGATATAGATTCTACACCAAATAATAATATGGGAATGGAAGATGATCAAGACGAAGTGTCAATAACGGTAGACCAAACTTTTGATCTAGCTTTAAGAAAAACACTATCAGGAGTACCAACAGCAATAAATCCAGGTGATGACGTCACTTTCACAATAACAGTTATAAATCAAGGAAGCCTTGATGCGTATAATGTTGAAATTACAGATTATATCCCAACAGGATTTATTTTAGATACAACTAATCCAGCGAATAGTGATTGGATTTTAAGTAGTTCAGTAGCTACAGCTAATACTGGAAGCACAGTCCTTACACCAAATTCACAAGTGAATTTCTCCATTACATTAACAGTTGATAATTCTTTCCAAGGTAATTCACTAATTAATGTAGCTGAAATTTCAAGTGCAGATGATGATTTAGATGGGACCAATACACCGCCTATAGATGAAGATTCGACAGCGGATGCAGTTCAAGGAAATGACGCTGGTGGAGCAGCAGGTACAGCCTCAGACGATGCAACAAATGGAGACGGAACAGGAGTACCAAATGCTAATAGTGCCCTAACAGATGAAGATGATTCGGATCCAGCGATGATTTCAGTAGATCAAAATTATGATTTGGCCTTAACAAAAGTAGCGGATACCGCTGGATCTTTTGATGCAGGTGACAATATTACATATACTATTTCTGTAACAAATCAAGGAACACAAACGGCGGCTAACATTGAAGTTTTAGATCTGGTTCCTACTGGAATGACATTTGTAAATAGTCCAGATTTTAGCGCAACCATGCCGCACGTTGCGGTGATTGGAAGCCTCGCCCCAGGTACAACAGTTGACTTGACTCTTGTATTACAAATTGATCCAGCCTTTACGGGTACGTCACTTGTAAACCAAGCTGAAATTGTATTGGACAATGGAAATGATAGTGATTCTACTCCAGGAGATGGAATGGGGGATGACTTTGACGAAGCCGTTGTAACTATAGCGCAAACATACGATCTAGCGATTGATAAATCTGTCGTTTCGACTGGACCATTTACTCCAGGTGGAATTGTAGATTATCAAATAGTAGTGACGAACGAAGGTACTCAGCCCGCTAACAACATTGAGGTTACAGATTTTATTCCTACTGGTATGACATATTTTTCAAGTACGAATTTTGACCCTGTAGCTCCCCATGTTGCCACAATTGCAAGTTTAGGAGTAGGTCAAACTGCTACTTTGAATATCTCATTACAAATTGATCCAGGGTTTATGGCTACGCTTCTTATTAATGAAGCAGAAATCACATTAGATGATGGAAACGATGGTGATTCTACTCCAGGTGATGGCGTGGGAGATGATTTTGATACTGCACCAATAAGCGTTGCTCAATCATACGATCTAGAATTAGTGAAGAATATAGTTACGCCAGGACCTTATGAACCTGGAAATATTATAACTTATGAAATAGAAGTATTAAACAATGGTACTCTAGACGCTGCGAATATTGAAGTAGTAGATTTTGTACCATCAGGTTTAATATTTGCGGGCAGTGCAGACTTTACAACTGTAGCTCCCCATACCGCAACAATTGGAACATTGTTAGCGGGAACTTCACAGACTTTAAGCATTGATTTACAAATTGCCCCATCTTTTATGGATTCTAGTATTGTAAATGAAGCTGAGGTAACTGTAGATGATGGTAATGATATTGATTCTACACCGAATGACGGAGTAGGAGATGATTTTGATGGTGCGTCGATAAATATAAATCAAGCATTTGACCTTGCGTTAACAAAAGAAGTGACTGGTGCTAACTACTCGCCAGGAGATATTGTAAGTTTTGATTTGACAATTTATAATCAAGGAACACTTGATGCTTATAATGTTGTATTGACGGATTATATTCCTACAGGATTAAATTTCGATCCAACCAACGTAGTTAATACTGCGAATAATTGGACTAGTGTAGCAGGGAATCCAACTACAATCGTAGGGGGACCAATAGCTCCAGGAGCTTCACAAATAATTACACTAGAATTAGAAATAGACCCTGCATTTATGGGCAATATGATTGCTAATGTAGCCGAAATAAGTGCTGCGGATGATGATGTTGACCCTGGAAATACGGCGCCGACTGATTTGGATAGTGCATTCGATACGGATGATACAAACGACGCTGGGGGATTAGTAAACTCTATGGCTGATAATGCTATCATGGGAGATGGAACAGGTGCTGTTGGAGACGGAAGCGCAGCTACAGACGAAGATGATTCAGATCCAGCCTTAGTCCTAATCGGACAAGTGTTTGATCTAGCTTTGACAAAGACTGTTAGCTCGCCTGGACCATTCAATGCTGGTGATGATATTACATATACAATAACAGTATTGAACCAAGGAAGTCTTGATGCTTTCAATATTGATGTTGTTGATTACTTACCAACGAATTTAATTTTTGATTCTGCGAATGCTATTAATGTAGCAAATGGTTGGAGTCAAGCAGGTAGTATTCTAACTAATAATATTACTGGTCCTTTAAGTGCAAATGGAGGTGTTATGACATTTGATTTAGTACTTCAGGTTGATCCTACCTTCACTAACGGTGCAATATCGAATTTTGCTGAAATTGCTAATGCAGATGACGATACAGATTCAACGAATACGCCTCCTACAGATAGTGATAGTGTGGCAGACATGGATAATACCAATGATGCAGGAGGAATGCCAAATTCAAGTGCGGATAACTATGTAAATGGAAATGGAACAGGTACTCCAGGTGATGGAGTAGCTGCAACAGATGAGGATGATCATGATGGAACTCAAATCCAAGTACAAGCAGTATTTGATTTAGCACTTATTAAGACTGTTTCTGGATCGCAAGGTCCAATTTTACCAGGTGAATTAGTAACTTTTACAATTCAAGTCTTTAATCAAGGAGCAGTTACTGCTAATGATATAGTCATTACAGATTATTTCCCAGCTTCATTGACCTTAGAAGACCCAAATTGGGCTATTGTAGGAGGATTTGCAAGTCGACAAATTACTATTGCTGGAGGTTTGTTACCTAATACGAGCACTACAGTGGATATTACCTTTAGATTAGATAGCAATCTTGCTGTAGGATCTCAGGTTATAAATACTGCTGAGATAAGCAGTGCAAATGATATTGGAGGTTTCCCACAAGGTGATTCAGATTCAATTTTAGATAATGATGAATCCAATGATTTATTTGTTACAAATGATGATATTACTTCTGCGGCAGGTGATGAAGATGATCATGATCAAGAATCTATTACAATTGACGTATTTGATTTAGCTTTAAGAAAGACAAGATTGAATTCTGAAAATGTAATTCCAGGAGGAGATGTAATCTTTGAACTTGAAGTATTCAATCAAGGAACAATCACAGCTGCAAATGTTGAAATTTTTGAATACATACCAACTGGTTTTACTTTGAGTCCAAATGACATGAATGGATGGGCTTTAGTAGGCTCTGATGGATTAAATACAATTGCAGGTCCGATTGCACCAGGCGCTTCCGCTTCAATTCAAATTGTCCTTAGAGCGGATATTAATTTGGGAGCTGGTGTTTACATCAATCGGGCAGAGATATTTGGATCTGAGGATGACAATGGCAATGACATGACCATGTTTGATAATGATTCTACAGCTGATAGTGATGATTCAAATGATATGGAGATTAATGACAATATTTCTGATGATGGCACATTCGACGAAGACGATGCTGATTTAGAAATGTTCGAATTAGGAATCTTTGACCTTGCTTTACAAAAGACAACAAATAGTACAGCACCTATTACCAACGGACAGGATGTTACCTTTACAATTGTAGTGTTCAACCAAGGAACTTTAGGGGCCACAAATATCGAAGTAGTCGATTTTATCCCTTCAGGATTTGTATTGAGTGCTGCGAATGGAACTATATGGAATATGAGTGGAGCTAATGCTACCACTACCATCGCTTCATTGGGAGCAGGAATGCAAACTTCGATTGATATAATACTTACTGCTGTATCGGCTACACCAGGCTCTATTGAAAATGTTGCTGAGATATTAAATGCTCAAGACGATCAAGGAGCTTTTGTAGCGGATATTGATTCAACTCCAGATTCTGATAGTTCAAATGATAATTTTATTGATGATGAAATCAATGATAATGGGCTACTTGATGAAGATGATAACGATAGAGCACCAATAATTGTTATGCCTGCACCAATTATAGATGTAGCTTTAAGAAAAACTACAGCTAATAATGCAGCATACACTATTGGAGATGATATTACCTTTACGCTTGAAATATTCAACCAAGGTAATTCAGCCATATCGAATGTGACGATAACGGACTATTTACCACCTGGATTAGCATTGAGTGCTAATGACATGAATAATTGGACTGTTGCTGGAGCAAATATTGAAAACACAATAGCTGGACCTATAGCAGCAGCTAGTTCTGCGTCGATTGACCTTATTGTCACTGTTACTGCAGGTACCCCCGCTGGAATCATTACAAATATTGCTGAAATAGCAAGATTTGAAGACGGTATGGGTAGTGATATTACGGGATTGGATTTTGATTCTCAGGCAGATACTAACCCAGGAAATGATCCTATAATTGATGATGAGACGAATGATGGAGGTACCTTAGATGAAGATGATCATGATATAGCGGCCATTACAATTGAAATAGTTGATGTTGCTTTAGTGAAAAGTGTTTCTCCTTCTCAACCAATGCCGGTTCAGATCGGAGATGATGTACTATTTGAAATTGAAATTTTTAACGACGGGTCTGTTGACTTGACCAATATAGAAATAGTTGATTACTTACCGCAAGGATTAACTTTAAGTGTAAATGATACAAATGGATGGACTGGATCTGTAAATATATTTAACACTTATACTGGAACACTTGCAGCAGGTACATCTGCTGTAATTGAGATTCTTACTACCATAGATGCCTCTATAGTTGGTAATCAAGTCGATAACGTTGCTGAGATTGTAAGTTTTGAGGATTTATTTGGTGTCAATAGAAATAGTGATGACATAGATTCAAATTCTGATTCTGATCCTTCAAATGGTGACGAAGATGATTCTGATGTGGCAAGCATAAGTATTTTTGATTGTGAAGATGTGGATGCAGGAAATGACGTAGAGATTTGTTTAGGTGAATCAACTCAATTAAACGCAACAATTAGTGCAACAGGAGTAACATACAGTTGGTCGCCAGCAACAGGATTGTCCTGTACTGACTGCGCAAACCCAATTGCTAGCCCGAATGTTTCTATTAATTATCAAGTGACCGCTACATATATGGGATGCTCAGTGACTGACGACGTAACTGTTACAATAGTACCGCCTTTAGTAATAAATGAGGCGATACTTGATATGAATTGTTGTATTGGAGGATCAATCGAATTGATGATTTCTGGCGGATCTGGTTCAGGGCCTTACCTTACTACTTGGAGTGACCCTGCATTGTCAGGATTGTCAGTAAGCGATTTAGCTGCAGGAAGCTATACTGTAACTGTGACTGATAGTAATTCAAATTGTACTCAAATCGAGACCTACATCGTAGGTAATGCATGTAATTGTTCTGATTTAGTGGTGGAGGATACAATATTTATGTCAGCTAGCAATCCAATGGATTTATGTCTTCCGTTTACATTCCAAGAGTCTCAGAATGTTTATGAGGTTATATTAGATGGCACAGGTACTGTACAGCCGATAAATGGTTGTGATATCGATTCTGTAGTTTTCTATACATACGCCTTATTAGTTGGACAAGGAAATAGTGGACCATATGAATTAGATAGATGGACTTGTGGGAATGGAGAATTGTTTACTGGAACTTTCCAAGATATGAATCAACTCGTAGATAGTATGAATGTTTGGGATCCTTTAGGAAACTGGTCAAATGACCCATCTACTTTTACAATAAGTGGAGGTGCAGATGATACTTTCTACGGAGATATTGAAATGACGCATATCGCTACTAATATTCAAGCCTTTATTAATCCAAATATAACTGGAATTGCACAAGGTCAACTTTATGAAGTACCAAGTATGACTGGGTCCTATACATACACTATTACAGATATTGTAAATTGTTGTACAGATGTAGTGGTTGTGGAAGTGACACCGGCAGACGCTATTACCCCTGACTTTACAAGTTACTTTACAGAGGTGAACAACCCAGTATTCTTATGTGTAAATTTAACAGAATTGTCTACTTCACCGATTAGCTTAGAGTCATGCGAAGATCCAGATAACGGAAGTCTTATATTTGATTCAGGTAATGAATGTCTTACATACATTCCTGACCCATCATATGTAGGACTGGATTCATTTTGTGTTGTAGTATGCGACGAATCAGGTGTATGTGATACTACCTTTGTAGATGTTACTATTTCAGATGAGCCACATAGTTTATTAGATACTATCACCTTTACTATCCCTCAAAATATGGGGACTGGGCTACAATGTGCACCATGGCAGAAATTCTTTAGTACAGGTTTTGATACTCTGATAGTTTGCGGAGTACCTCAAAATGGTACACTTATCTCAGATGGTGATCAAGATTGCTTTGAATATATGCCTGATACGGACTTCTGTGGAAGAGATTCAATATGTTTAATCACATGTAGTGATTTAAACGTTTGTGGAACATTTACAATATATGTAGATGTAATATGTGAAGATCCGATGCCGAATCCGGATACAGTTTTCGTTTCGGTCTTAGTTAATACTATTCTAGAAGATGCTTGTGTTCCATTAGATGAATTAAATGGCTCCTTTGATACTCTAGCCCTTTGTGGGGAAGCTACAAACGGTACAATTGTAACAAATGATACTGATCATTGTGTTGATTATACACCAGACTTAAATTATTTAGGACCAGATGAATTCTGTGTTGTAGTATGTGATTCTATGATGGTATGTGATACAACTTACTTCATTATTGATGTTGTAGGGGATATATGTGATACTACTTTTACTGAAATTGTGACTCTTGAAGCTGATGATTGTGAAGATGAAGCTGTTTTATGTTTACCATTCGATATTGTAGAATTGACAAATGATTATGTAGTAACGTTAAATGGAGATCAGTTTATGGGTAATTTTGTAGGATGTGATTTTGATACTACATTCTCATATAATTACTTTACAATTCCAGGGCAAGGAGCTAATGGCCCTTATGTTTTAGATCAATGGATTGTAAATGGGCAGTCATTCAATGGAAACTTTGTTGATATTGTTGATTTAGTTGCCTTAATGAACAGCATTGATGTTTCATCTACTTGGGAATTGGATGCAGTAAACTTCAGAATTAGAGGTGGAAATCCTAATACAGACTATGGAGACATATTTATTACACAACCAATCACCTTGGGAACCGCGCAATTACAGTTTAATGAGAACTTGGCTGCCACAAAAGCAGGTATGTTATTGCCTGTAGGGGAAAATGATGTGAGGTTGACACATATTTCAGGGTGTCCGATTTACGAATTTGATGCCACGGTTACTTGTGAAATGATAATTGTTGATACGATTCCTTATACCATTATATTAAATGATACACTTGAAGTGTGTCCAGATGACCTAGGAATCACTGATCCAATCACTGGTGTATTCAACAATTGTCCATTACAATCTGGTACAGATGCGTCTGTTTCTATTGATCCTAATACAGGCTGTATTACCATTATAGGCTTACAGGTTGGAAATAACGACGAAGCTTGTATTGAAGTTTGTACAGCCTTAGGTTGTAACCAGTTTGTGTTCTTATTAGAAGTTATTCCAACTTGTGATCCGATATTTACAAATGGCGATATCCTTCTTACAACAAACGATTGCGTTAATGAACAAGAAGTTTGCTTAGAAGTCCCATTTGGAGATATAGTTGATTACTTGGTAGATGTGAATGGGGTAGCATATACTGGTGTTTTTGCACCATGTGCAACTGGAAGTGGTACCGTTATTAGCCTTGCTGCAGGATCACATGAAGTAGTATTGACAAATATTAATAACAATTGTATTGATAGCGTAGGAATAGACTTGGTATGCATCACGCCAGATACGGTAATAAATGTAATACCTTTATTAAGTACAGACTCTGAGTGTGTTGATTTAAATGAGCTAGTCGGGAGTCCTACAACAATTGATAATTTCTGTGAGTCTTCCTCTGGAGAAATGGTCGTTTTTGAAATTGATTCAGTTGATTTCTGTTTGAATTATACAGGAGTAGAAGTTGGTATAGATACTGCCTGCATTGTAGTTTGCGATGATTTAGGAATTTGCGATACAACAATTCTTATTGTTGAAGTAGTAGATGACGGAATTCCTCCAGTTGCAATGATGGATATTGATACTACTTTATTTAATACAAATACTACTATTAACGTAATGATTAATGATTCAATACCTGGTGGGATAGACACAATTTATATTGCAGATAATCCATCTAATGGTACAGTAATAATTAATCCAAACATGACATTATCTTATACACCTGATGATGGTTATTGTAATCCTGATACACCTGATGAATTCAGTTATGTAATTTGCAATTCATTTGATTGTGATACAGCAACAGTGCAGGTTTATGTCTTCTGTGAAGGGCTTACTTTCCATACAGGATTCTCGCCAAATGGTGATGGGGTAAATGATACGTATGTAATTCGAAATATTGAAAACTTCCCTAATAATGTATTGACTATCTTTAATAGATGGGGTAATCAAGTTCTTTTCTCAAGAGGATATAAAAACAATTGGGATGGAGTTTGGGAAGGTCATCCACTGCCAGATGGAACATACTTTTATGTGCTTGATGATGGGGAAGGAAACATCTTTTCAGGATATGTTCAAATACATAGATAAAGTTATTTGAAACCTGTTTAGGATGTAGTAAATTTGAAGAATTTGTTACTCAAAAGGAGTTGTAGTTTTAACGAACTACAACTCCTTCT
>CAYZUW010000155.1:0-9419 GCA_964481325.1 uncultured Saprospiraceae bacterium | reverse complement strand
TTTTTTTCAATAATTTTCAGGGGCCATCCCACGCTGAAAAAGCGTGGGTCGTTATGCTACGTAGTTCGGTAGTCACCTCAGTCCTAGCGGACTGCCCCATCTCCTCATTTTCTGAAAAAGAAAATGAGGAGATGGGGCACTACTTCGCAGCACTTGTCCATTTCTCCTTTTTTATTTCTATCTTAAGACTTCAGGAAATAAAACACTGAGGCAATCGGATTATTTACTCGACATAAAAAAGACCTATCAGATGCGGATCTATTGGAGAAATACCAAAAGACGAATGATTTAGCCATATTAGGTACCTTATATCAGCGCTATATGGCGCTGCAATTTGGTCTATGCTATAAGTATTTACAGGATAGAGGGAAAGCAGAAGACGCTGTGATGTCTATCTTCGAGGAACTCATCGAAAAAGTAAAACAGCAAAAGATCGAAAAATTCGATAAATGGCTTTATGTATTAAGTAAGAATCACTGTTTGATGGCATTGCGTAAGGAGAACAAAAAATCCTTAACAGTTATTTATGATTCAGATCTTATGCAAAATGAAGGCGACGCGCATCCTGATGATGATTGGTTAGAGGCGGATTGGGACCAAGAAACCCTTGAAAAATTGGAGCATTGCCTCAAAAAACTGCCAAATAAGCAACAAAACTGTATTAGACAGCATTATTTTGATAAGAAAAGCTACAAAGAGATTGCTAGCCTTATGGAGGAAGACACAAACAAGATTAGATCTTATATCCAAAATGGAAGAAGAAACTTAAAAAATTGCATTGAGCATAAAGGATAATCATATCACCCAGTTGTTCAAAAAATATCTTAAAGGAGATATTTCTAGAATTGAACAAAGAGCACTTGACAAAGAAGTGCAAGAAAACCCTTATGCACAAGACGCAAAAGAAGGCTTAGACCAAATTAGTGGTGTAAATAAAGAGGAATCGTTTACAAATTTGGAGTCAAGACTAAAATCTCGAATTCAAAAAGAAAATCCTAGGAAAGGAATTGCATGGTTGAGTGCAGCGGCGGGGATAGCCATTTTAGTGGCTTCTGCATTACTAGTCTGGCAGACCTTTGGGAATAATAAAAGTATTTCAGAAGCCACTTCGAATATTGTAACAAATTCAGAGCAAAATGAAATTTACCCTGAGTCACAATCAATAGGAGGAGAGGAATTTGACGATCGAGATATAGATTTCGACATTACTGTTTTCAATCAAGGATCAGTATCTGTTGATGAGGTACATATAGAAGATTTTGCTACGGAGGAGCAAAAAGAAAAAATAAATAATTCTACATCATATACTGATGTTAAACAGAAAAGAATAGAGATACCACAATCTTCAGCTAGAACCGATTATAAACAATCAGAGTCCGCAAACACGTATTATGTGGATGGCGTTCAAGTAGAAGGTAATTTAATACCCGTAGCTGAAAAAAGCACTCCGAGTTCAAAACAAGCTAGTCCAGACCTAATCGCAGCACAAGAAAACATAGCCAAAAGTAAATTAGAGAACAATAAAGAATTGAAAAAGGATATTACGGAATCTGAAAATTCTGCAACAATAGGCGAAACAGATGGTTTTGCTACTGATGAAATAGCGTCACCAGCTGCTTCTCCTACTAGAAAATCAAAAATTGCTAATGCTCCATCTAATAATGTTTCGGAGTTAAAGACAATCAAAGGTGTAGTCAAAGATGAAAAAGGTGAATCACTCATTGGTGCAACGGTATACGACCTACAAAATAATATTGGTACTGTTACTGATATAAATGGTACTTTCACTCTAAATGTACCCGTAAAAGTAAATGAACTAAACATTAGCTATACTGGTTATGAAAACTTAACCATTGGGATTCCAGAAAACAATGAAGTTATTGCCTCCATAGTGCAAGGCGCTTCCCTATCCGAAGTGGTAGTAACTGACTTAGGAGCAAGCAAAAAAGAAAGCAGATCAAACGTATTCGCTATTCCTGTAGATGGCAATTCTGCTTTCAAGAAATATATAAAATCCAATCTGGTCTACCCTACCGAAGCCAAAGAGGCCAATATAAAAGGAAAAGTGGTATTACTTTTTAACATCAGTTCTGACGGCAGCCCCATCGATATAGAAGTCAAAAAATCATTGGGCTATGGATGTGATCAAGAAGCTATCCGATTACTTAGAGAAGGCCCAAAATGGATACCAGGTAACTCGAATGAAAAGAGTAGTATTTCTATACGATTTAGGGGATTGTGAAAATTATCAAAACACTATTTTTCTTTGCTTATAGAGTAAATTCCATAAAACTGCACGATTAAGATTCCGAATTATGTGAAACTAAATCTTTGTAGTATAATTTTTCAAAAATATCTCGTAGCATTAGGCAAAAAGAAACCATAACTGAGTCCACTCCGGAAACTAGCGGGTTTCAAAAAATGGACTATTTTGTGGTTTCGTAAGTTTTCGGAGTGGACTCATAACTTAACTTTTACACAAAATTCAATCCATAGAAATTTTAAAAATTATAGCGAGCCAAATTCAATCTATTGAATTTGGCTTGCTATAACAACATCATTTAATAATCCTTAGCAATCACAAACTTAGCTGACATGGCTCTATGCCTTTCCGGATTCATATAAATAAGATAAAGCCCATTTTGGATATTACGTAAATCTATCTCTATCTTATCACCATGGTCAGCAGGAAATGTCCCTTCTATATGATGCGTACCATCAATTGCGCGTACAAAATAATCGATTGACTGGTTCTCAAACTTAGATACATCCACCTTGAGGAAATCCTGAGCAGGGTTCGGTGCAATAAATAAAGTTTCAGGTTTCCCATTTATTTCAATATCATCAAGCATTTGATAATTTTCCGTACCATCTTCATATTGGATTATAACTTGGTAAAAGTTTAATCCAACTATTGGATAGTCATGTGTGTAATTGTATTCTAAAATCCCAGTTGCATCCTTAGCAGGAACAACAGACAAAGTTTCTAGTTCATAATACTCACTAATCCCATGCTTAATAATGTATTGTTTCACCTTTTTATCTTCAACCTGTTCAACAAACCAATCAACATTCGTTTTTTGCCCAAAAGCCTTGGTCAATCTGAGAGACTCTTTACACAATGCTCTCAAATCAGCAGTTAATGGCTCAATTTTTATAGAAGAAGCAGAATCGTTAAAACTATTATTAGCCAAACATTCATCGTCAGAGGTGAAACTTATTGAAGAGTCTCCATATTCAGTATGTTGATATAAAGTAATCACTCATTTGGCTTCGATTCATTTTTCCGATGCGGATACTCTATAGGTTCTTTCAAGGTACAAGTAAAGAAAAGCTCTCCTTTTACTAGTGCTCTATGATACTTACTCTCTGCTGAATAAAGTCTATAAGTGGTGTGTACTAAATATTCTGGTGTAGTAAATTTCAAATGCCCAGTTACTTGTTTTCCAAGTTTTGGCTTTATCTTTTTGTTGAATGTTAGGCTGGCATCATCTAGTTTCAGAGTTATTTTTTTTAGCGCTATAGAATCAGTTAATTGATATTTGAAGGGTTTTCTAGAGTTAGCGTCTTCGAGATACTCAGCTTCAAATTCTTTGCCTTCAATTTTGATTTTATAGAAAAAGCCTCCAAATACCCATATGCCCATTCTAATGTCGATTTCTTTATCCTTCAAGGCACAGGAACATTCTGTGGAAATGGCGCCCTTTGAAAAATAGCTTTTGTCTACCACTATCGTGTCTTCCTCTGTGGTTTCCACATAGTATCTCGCTCGATTGTCCTTGTAGCTTATCCTGTTTTTCAATTCTTTTTTATATAATTTCTTTTTTTCTTTTGCTGTCAATTTAGGTGGATATTTTTTACCTATCCGATATAAGCTATCTAGTCTTCTATGTTTTCGTTCATATATTTTATTGTGTTCTATTTCAAATTTGGTCAACTTTTCAAAGTCTTCCCAATTGATTGATGTCGATATTTGGTATTTACTTTCACTTTGTCCATTGCTAATTAGATAGAATAAACTGGAAAGTATTGTCAATAGAATGATTTTACTGTTCATTTTTGTGCTATGATGTTGATTAGTCTTAGTAACTTAAATTTCGGTAGTTAAATAACTAAAATACCACCTACTGAAGTAGGTGGGTTACGCGTTCGGACGACTAGAAGTCGTCTAATCAGTATTACTCAAGCATAAAATTGTCTTCACTTTTTATTTTTAGCCATTAGGCTACAAGCTAAAGCTACTAGACTTATCGTACAAAATATGATTTAATTAATACTTATAACCTGCTCCTTCGTCAACTTCCAAATTTACACCTAGGGAAAGCACTATTCGATTCACAAAATTGAAATAGGCGGTGACTAAGACGACATCTAATATTGCAGCATCGCTTAATTCCAAGTTTCGCAATTTCTGCGTATAATCAATGTTCTCATGCTGGTCAGGGTTATTGGTTAAGTGTTTAGCAAATTTGCTTAATGCCATTTCCTTTGGAGATAAAATTTCATCAAGCTCCTCTTTAATTAACTTGTCTATTCTGCTATCATCTTTCCAATAAAAGTTTAACGCCTCCGCATGGTGCTTTGTGCAGTACTTACAACCATTTGTAATCGATACGATAGTAGCAATCAATTCTCTCTCCGCTCTAGTAAGATCCGAACGGCTATACATTATTTCCATGTATAGATCCATATGCGCTACTATACTTTTAGGACGCAAACTTTGAATCTTATGAACCTCTGCTAACTTTCCACGACTCTTGGTAAGTCCGTCATAAATTTCCTTTAATTTTCCAGTAGCTTCATCATGTTCAATGACATTAATTCTTGGCATGTTTATATTTTGATTTATTTGACTAATTTCTTTTACCATGTACATAATACTCGTAAATCTTAATGAGTACTTTATCAGAAATTCCATTCTTTTGCGCTAAGGCTAAAGGATGTTCTGTAGGTTCTAGTTCAATGTATGGTCTAATGCCGTGGTTTCTAAGATGGATTCTAGATTTAATGTCTTCATCGTCTTCGTATAATGGCCAAAGCCAAGAACTAAACCATCCAAACATCGGCGCTACTTCATCTCTTAGATCAACTTCAAATAATTCATTATACTTTGAAAAATCTTCTTCACTTAACGAAACCCAAGCACCAAAACTAAAAAAATCCGTGAACCCAATTACAGGCAACTCTAGACATCCTCTAACATAAAAATATTCATCATCTATAACACAAGTATCTGATGTTAGAATAACTCTTTCCTTAGTTTCCATCTTTGGAATAGAATAGTACTGAAGTGGAGCTTTTGTTCCTAAGTTAGGAATTCCGACATGAATCTCATCACAAGAAGAACATTTAAATTTAAATTCGCTAATCTCTTTCAATTCAATTTTAATACACTGAACTATTCATTAGTTCTTCAAAAGACTTTTTTATTTTTTTCAATTCTCCTTTATCAGGTTCCAATTGTAAAGGCCCTTCATTTTCTCCAGTGATACCTAACAGCAGTTCGCCATTTTTCTTTGCTATAGCAATCTTTATCCAATCAA
Organism: uncultured Saprospiraceae bacterium; assembly: GCA_964481325.1. GTDB lineage: Bacteria > Bacteroidota > Bacteroidia > Chitinophagales > Saprospiraceae > JALZVN01. Next base: position 3,876 of record CAYZUW010000155.1, on the reverse strand, counting down.
TACTTGGTTCAGGCTTATAATTTTTCAAAAATAGTCGAATCCTTCAATAAATTATACATACTCAATACATTACTTTCTAGAAAACCTTAATCTTTTCTCCCCCACTTGTGATAGGGATAGAAAGGGTGCGACCAGCGGGAGCAGTGCCGACGTTTTTCCGTCGGTACGGGAGCGGCAGCGGCCCCCTGCATAGCCCGCCCATGAGCGCTTTTCAGCTCATGGGATCACCCAAATAATCCTTTGAATAAGACTATAAAATGGGCAAAAATCACTATTTTTGGGCAAAATATAGAAAGCATGTTTGAAAGTTTACAGGAAAAATTGGATGGCGCGTTTCAGACGCTGAAGGGGAATAGCAAACTTACGGAAATCAATGTCGCTCAGTCGATTAAGGAGATTAGACGGGCGCTGGTGGCTGCGGATGTTAACTACAAAATAGCTAAAGAATTTACGGATAAGGTGAAGGAGGAGGCGCTCGGTTCGCGTAATATCCTCAATGAGGTGAAGCCTGGCGAGATGATGGTCAAAATCGTGCAAGACGAGATGGTCAAGCTCATGGGGACGCAATCGGTCGGCATCAATGTAAAGGGGAATCCTGGCGTGGTGCTTGTATCTGGGCTACAAGGGTCTGGTAAGACTACCTTCTGTGGGAAGCTGGCTTTGCATCTGAAGGAGAAACGCAAGATGACTCCCCTACTCGTGGCCTGTGATGTATATAGACCCGCGGCGATAGACCAGTTGTCTGTGTTGGCGGAGCAAGTAGGTGCGAAAGTGTGTAAGGATATTGATAGTAAGGATCCAGTGAAAATCGCTGGAGACGCGATAGCGCATGCAAAGGTGCATGGATTCGACGTGGTGATTGTCGATACCGCAGGTCGTCTGGCAGTGGATGAGGAGATGATGACGGAGATAGAAAATGTCAAGAATGCGATCACTCCGAATGAGACCTTGTTTGTGGTGGATGCCATGACGGGTCAGGATGCAGTCAATACGGCAAAGACCTTTAACGAAAGAATCAACTACGATGGGGTTGTCGTGACGAAGATGGATGGTGATACGCGTGGTGGTGCCGCGCTATCTGTGAAGTACACGGTCGGCAAGCCGATCAAGTTCGTGAGTATGGGGGAAAAGATGGACACGCTAGATGTGTTTCATCCTGATAGAATGGCGCAGCGCATCTTGGGCATGGGAGATATTGTTTCTTTCGTAGAAAAGGCCCAGGCGAACTTTGATGAGAAAGAGGCGAAGCGTCTAGAACAAAAATTCAAGAAGAACAAATTTGATTTTAACGACTTTTTGGGGCAGCTCAACCAGATCAAGAAAATGGGTGATATGAAGTCGCTCGTGGGCATGATACCTGGTATGGGTAAGGCACTCAAGGATGTCGATATCGATGATAATGCTTTTCTCAAAGTGGAGTCTATCATACACTCTATGACGCCGCACGAACGAGGCAATCCTGATTCGTTGAATATGAATCGTAAGAAGCGTATTGCGCTCGGATGCGGACGTAGCATACATGAGATCAATGCTTTTGTGAAGCAGTTTGAGCAGATGAGAAAGATGATGCACAAGCTATCCACTGGAAAAGGCATGGGTAATATGATGAAACAATTCGGTGCGATGCAGGGGCGTAAATAATGCACTACGATATTCTTATTATTGGAGGAGGAGCCGCTGGATACTTTTGTGCAGCCAACCTTGACACTCAACCGAATACGCGCATAGCCATCCTCGAAAAAGGTCGTGAAAGCCTAGCTAAAGTGCGTGTATCTGGAGGCGGTCGCTGTAATGTGACCCACGCTTGTTTTCAAAATAGTAAGCTACTCAAGAATTATCCCCGAGGAGCGAAGTTTCTCAAAAAAGGTTTTGGTGAATTTTCTTGTGCCGATACGGTGGCTTGGTTTGAAGCGCGCGGCGTGGCTACCAAGACAGAATCTGATGGGCGTATGTTTCCGGTCAGCAATAGTTCTCAAACCATCATCGATTGTTTGCAAAATAGTATAGCTACTCCTATAGATTTTAAACATGCTACGGATGTGGTGGCTATCCATGTGATGGATGAGGGTACTCATAGATTTAGGATAGAGACTAAGGATGGCAGTGAATACACTTGTCAGCGGCTGGTAGTCGCTACGGGCAGCAATGCGCGGGTATGGAAAATATTAGAGCGCCTAGGTCACAGCATAATAAAGCCTGTCCCCTCTTTGTTTACTTTTCACATAGATGATGCGCGTATCAAGGATCTACAAGGACTGTCTGTCTCGAAGGCGAGTGTGCATATAAGTGGAGAGAAGATTGTCAATGAAGGGCCTTTACTGATCACGCATTGGGGGCAAAGTGGCCCTGCGATATTGAAACTGTCTGCATTTGGCGCTAGGGTATTGGCAGAAAAGGCTTACCAGTTTGAGCTAGAGGTCAACTGGGTCGGGAGAAAGCAAAAGGTGGTCGCCCAGGAATTGGAGGAAATCATAATGGAACATAGTGGAAAGGTGATTTTGAGCAATGCGCAATTTGGTATTCCTTCTCGTCTATGGGAACGACTGTGTGCCGCCGCACAACTCAAGGAACACATGCGATATAGAGATCTCAATGAGAAGAATAAGCTCAAGCTTCTCGCTCAGTTGTGCTCTGCTAGATTTAATGTCACTAAAAAGAGTACCTTTAAGGAAGAGTTTGTGACGGCTGGTGGTGTGGATACCCAAGAAATTGAGCCCATGACTTTTGAAAGTAAGCGAGTGCCTCAGATGTATTTAGCTGGAGAGATACTCAATATAGACGCGGTAACGGGTGGATTCAACTTTCAAGCTGCCTGGACAGGCGGATATCTCATAGCTAAGGCTCTTAATAGAATGCATAACTTATAACAAAATCTCACGTTTAATCTAAAAAAAGATTAATGGCCGAAATACCAACGGTAAAAATAACGCAATCCGTAGCCATCTTGATCGATGGTAATAATATAGAAAGATCATTGCATAGCTTGACGAAAGACGACAACTGCATGATCAATTTTGACAACTTGATCCCTAAGCTGCTTAAAGGTAGAGGATTGAGTAGGCTTATCTATTTCAGAGAAGGAAATCAAATCAGTAGTAAACTTGCGGATAGATTATTGACCAATTATATGGGTTCAGTAGTTCCTTGTCACAAGTCTGCGGATATCCCTTTATCTATTAGTGCCACTCAAATCGCGAGGAAGGTAGATACGATTATCATTCTTTCTGGAGATTCTGATTATGTCGAGTTAGTTAGACACTTGAAAGGAGAAGGTGTACGTATTGAGATTGCAGCAGTCAAAGCAACCACTGCTCAGATCTTAATCGATGAGGCGGATCACTTCATAGAAATCAATGAGGAGGATAGCTTTAGCCTAGGACCTAAAAGGAGCTCCAGCAAGCGACCTACAGCCAAGTCAAGATCTACTAGTGTTCGTAAGAGTAGCAGCATCAAATCTACCGTGTCCAATGACTCTTATCCTAGTGCAAAAAAAAAAGACAATTCTAAGCAAGATAAAAAAAGTAAACAGAGCACCAGACCTACGGCGAAAGCAGTAAGCAAGTCGAAGAAAAAAGAGAGCAAAAAGGCGAGCAAGCCTAATAAATCGAGTAGTAAAAAAACACCAAAGAAGGCATCCAAGACTGCTGCTCAAAAGAAAGAAACTTCTGCTCCCAAGTCAAAGGCATCCCCTAAAAGAAAAACAAATGCAAAACGTAGCACTGCACGCGGTAAAAAGCCTTTGGAGATAGAGTCAATAGATGACTATAGTTATTAGAATGACCTAGGGATGTTCACAAGTAAGGGCATAGGAATCTAGTCTCAGCTATTTCCAGTACAATTTTCGGTTGATATTTAAGCTGCTTGTGCTATCTTAAG
>CAYZUW010000154.1:0-9427 GCA_964481325.1 uncultured Saprospiraceae bacterium | reverse complement strand
GTGATGAAAGTGGCAAATTTTGTGCTAAGTAAATTCACAGTCTGCCTTTGCCTCTTACGCGCTCCGCTTGTCGAGCTTAGTCGCCGTTGGCGAGTCGCGATTATACTCAATGGAAATTGGTTTGGGACAATTTATCCGAGTTTATTTTGATTGTTATCAAGGCAAGAACGGAATAGTGCAACGCAGAAAAGATTCAGTGAATCTTTTCGATGAAGTGAACCGTTTGCGGGTGGGCTGCAGTTGATGCCTTAGCATCAAGGAGTATTTTCAACTTAGGTAGCGGGCAAAAGAAATAGCAGAAAAGTCCCAAACTACTTTCCGTTGAGTATAACATCTTCTTATTGCAAATAGAATAAAGGGTACCTCTATTAACCTCTGAATTGAGATAAAATCAAATTTAATACTGATAGGCAAGGCAAGACTGATGGAATTTAGCCTTAGCTAAATGACTGATGGATAACGAAGCATATCAGTAATTAAATTTGAAAAAATTCCATAAGAATTTTGTTTTTAGCCAATGAATGAGGTCGAAAGAGGTGCCCTAAATAGAGTGTAGGATTTTTATCCAATACCTAGCATATAAATTAGACTTGTGATAAAGTTGGGAGATTCAATATTCAAACTGCTATTTTTTAAATAAAAAAAGGAAGGAAACCATTACAGTTTACCTTCCTAAGTTTTGGTATAATATTTTTAAGAATTGAGTTTTCGAAGTGAACTCAAAATCTATGCTCTTTATAAACCAGGACAATAAACGCCCTGCAACTTTCTACTGTGTTTATCTAAGTCCAAAATATGTATAATAGATAATTCTGCTCCACCCGCTCCACGACTAGCTCTCTTCCAAGTAGAAACATTAAAGTCATATGACAATGCAAAATACGTTTTCTTAACATCCGCTCGGACAGTGAATACAAAAGCATCTGAACCACGCACATCACCTTCAAGATAACCCCTTACCCATGCACCTAAATAAATAGGCAAAGTATCTGGTCCTGACGCCCGATTAGCATATCTAAGAAAAGATCCAAACAGAATCTCTTGATGCGGCCCCTGATCTGTAAATATGGCGCTCGGCAATAATTTGAAATTACGAGATATTTTAAATGAAGCTCCAGCTTGAAAAGAAAGCTTAGTAAATAAATTGGTTGCTCCAAAATTAGTTTCTATAATTCCTTGCTGTGATAATCCTTTAGTAAAAGTGACGTCTGGTTGATTAAAATGCGCTAAGGAAGCACCAAAGTACACAGTAGTTTCTTTATTTGGATTGTGAAACCAGCTTAGACCAGCACTATATGTAAAATAATTTGAAACATCAGCTAAGCCTAATGCAACTAAGGGCTCTTCTTCAAAACCAACTAAGGAATTAATATCAAACCTGGTACTAATATAGTTACCTTCTGCACCAAATGAAATCACGTTTTCACTTCTGTAGTCCAAAGCTTTTATAACAGATAATGCTAAGCCTGTTTTTATAGTTGTGAAATCTAAGTCTCCTGCTTGATCCGCAGCTAGATTCAATCCTAATCCGATTACAGTCCCTTTGTTACCATACACTTTCATGTCTGCAGATGCGATGGCTGTCTTGTAAGCATTGGTAACCGTGTTCCATTGACTTTTAGAGTTGACTATTACGCGCCCAACACCATCATGAATCATCCCAGTCATTGCTGGATTTAAATATGTTGGTGAAGCATGAATGTGCGAAAGATGCACATCTTGACAGAATATACTGAATGAGCTCAGAACCCCCATTAGAATAAAAACAATTCTCATTGTACTTTTTTTTAATTCTCAAAAAGGGGGAGATTAATTTTAATTCAAAATTAATCATTAATTTCTCATGTTTAACACGAGCGCACTTATGCTGTGTTATTGTTTTTGGGTATTAAAGAGGGGAGAGGGGGATAACTATATAACCTAAGATTGTAGATTATAGTTCTGATAATGCAAACTCCATGCTAATTATACCAACATTGAATACTTCCACACTTTATTATTGTTAGAGTCAAAATAATTGACATCATATTAGTTGGACTCTAAATATATAATGCACTTAAAATTAACTAAATCTTGGAATTTAAATATTATGTGATGATAATCAAGTCGACAAAAATAATAACAAATAAAATACTAAATCTGAGTCTACTATGGAAACTAGAGTATTGCATAAAATGGGCTTTTTATGATGAAGTTTTCCATTAGTTATCAGGGTACGCTCAAATCTTTACTTCTAATTATTATTGCCTGTAATCTAAATGAATAAAGAATACCACAACTATGAACCATATATTTAGCTCAGAGAGGTTAAAAAGTAGATATTAGTGGAAACCCTCTAGAAATAATTATTTCTTTAGTTAGGAGGAGTTTTATGAATCGAATAAAGTGGAGTTAATTGAAAGGTAACTGGCTCGCTTTGCTTTAGGAGCAAAAAAACAGCAATTCTGGTCTTACTTACACAATGGCAAATAAAACCAGAAAAAGGGGGGTAAAATTCCCTAACGCTGAATTTAAAATCGATATACTAAATTACTTGTAAAGTGGTTTTTATCTTGTTATTAGTAGATTAGCAAATCTTTTATTTTATTATAGTCACATTACCTTTCTTCAAGAATAATGTATTGTCTCTACAGTAAACTTCTAAATAGTACACATATACTCCTGGATTCAATTCTTGCCCTCTGAAAGTTCCATCCCAGAAGTTAAAGGTAGGATCGTCAGTTTCAAAAACTAGTTCTCCCCATCTATTGTATATTCTTAAAAGGCCTAATTCTTCTATATTACTGTATCTTATTTCAAATTTATCATTTGAGCCATCATTGTTAGGCGTGATGAAGTTTGGTACTTCTACAGTGCCCTCATCGCAAAGATCTTGTGCAACAAGATCAATCGAAGCTATTGCGTCACATCCATCTACAGAGGTAGCTGTTACGTAGTACAAGGATATTTCTTCCGTTACTTCAACTTCGATTGAGAAACAGTCTGTACAAATAACTTCACCTGCTTCATTTGTCCACACTAGGGTAGAAGTAAAGTCATTTACATCTGCAGTAAGTACTATAGTCTCACCGATAACAGCATTGACTACTATTTGAGTTTCTATCACTGGTCGCTGATTTACTGTTACTGTGATTTGATGCTCTTCTATTTGTCCCATACAAGTCTCTGCGAATACCGTATAAGTTGTCGTTTGATCAGGTGTAGCAATTGGATTGAAACAATCATCACAGCTAAGGCCTTCACTTGGTGACCAAGTAACAAAATTGGCTCCTTCTACTAGTAGCTGTACCGGATCTCCTTGACATACAGTTGTGTCAGGCGATACAAAAGTTACAACTCCTTCTATAATTAACTCGGTTGTTAAAATACTGTCGCATCCAAACTCACTCGTTAGATTGGTTGTATAGAATCCTTCTTCATCATAGTATATTCCTTCTATTAAAGCACTGTCACCCTCACATATTACTATTGTATTATCAAAGGCATATTCTGGGGCAATACTGATGAAGTGAAATACAAGGCTATCACAGTTGGTATTGACACTTGAAAGGGTTTCTACAACTGTACCTTCTTGTGTGTAAACAACATTATCAATAATTATGGTATCTCCTTCACACAATGTAACATCGACTGTATCTCTAAGTATATCGATAGTCTCGACCGTCAAGATTTCTACGCTATCACATCCATTAGTAGAGGCCAATAAGAATGTATATTCTCCAGGATTAGTAATAGTGAAATCGTTGTACTCTATAGTAGTCCCTTGGCAGATAGTCAAAGAAGTAAGCGTTGTATCTGTACCTATTACAGTAAGATTAAGAATCGAAACACTATCACATCCACCAGTCGTGGAGAAGTTGTCTATAAAGGTACCCGACTCTGAGTATTCTACCCCTCCAAAAGTGACTATCTCACCTTGACAGATAGTATCTGTAAATACAGTTTCTGCATCTGATAGATTTTCTACGTTTATGAATAAAACACTATCACATCCATTTGTCGCGGTAAGCGTATCTGTATACATACCAAAGGTTTCGTATATCTCTCCATTTACAATTACAGAATCACCAAAACATACAGCAAAATCAAGCGTAGTGTTTATAGCATCTCTTATAGTCAATTCAGTATTGATTATACTATCACAACCATTGAATGCGATTAGAGTATCCATATAACTTCCAGATTGAGTATATGTACTAGTACCAATACTTAAGCTGTCTCCAAAGCACAGTGTCTCTGTCACTTGAGTTATATTTGGAGAAAGGACATTTAATACTGTAAATACTAAACTATCGCAACCACCCTCAGCAATCAATGAATCAGCATAAACGTTTGCTGTGGATTGATATCCTCCACCCACAAATATGCTATCTCCGAAACATATCGTTTCATTAACTACCTGGACTATCTTGTCATCTAATTCTAAGGTAGTAATAACAATACTATCGCATCCTATATTTGTAGATAAGGTATCATAGAAGACACCTGCCTCGAACTGTTCGGCTCCTCCTACAAAGTAAGATGATCCTTCGCAAATCACAACATCTACTTCTGAGAATAAAAACTCTACTATACTTACATCATAATATAAGATACTATCACATCCAAATACAGTACTTAAAGTATCGGTATAAATACCACTTTCAAATATCTGTTCATCACCTACTTGCACGCTTTGACCTTGACAAAGTTCAACAATTATATCAGTGGTTTCTATTGGACGTACAGTCAAGTGGGTTATCACCGTACTGTCGCAGCCATTGGCAGCAGTAAATACTTCTGTATAGTCTCCAGTTTCAAATTGTAACTGACCTGCTACGAAGTGTGTCTCTCCTTGACAAATGTCAACAAATAGATCTGTTACAGGACTTAATAGTACAGTAAGATCTAAGAATACGGTGCTATCACATCCATATTGAGTCAAAGTATCAAATCGGTATGTACCAGTTTCATTATATATTTCATTACCAAAAGTGATAGTTTCATTTGAGCATATCGTATCCACAATTGTAATATCGAATACTGGCAATATTGTCAAATCAACTAGTAGGATACTATCACAACCTGCTACCGTTTGTAAGGTATCAGGATATATTCCCTCTACATTAGCATACACGTTTCCGATCAATATACTATCTCCATTACATATACTATCCCTTATAGGAACATTATAAGTTGGATTAATGAAAAGAGCAGTAGTCACTAAACTATCACAACCAAATTCATTTGTGAATAATTCAGGATAATGCCCTTCAGTCGTTTCATATTGGTTGTTAATTAATATACTATCTCCGTTGCAGATAAACGCGGTAATTGTATCCGAATGAGTTGGATTAACGATTAAGTTAGTAATGTGAATCGAATCGCAACCTGTAGAGGCAGGAAGTGTATCACTGATACTACCCGGCACTTGGTAATATGCACCAGCAATAAAAGCACTATCCCCCTCACAGATTTCGACAATTTCTTCAGTTCGCTTAGTAGCGATATAATCTAATTCCAGTGTAATGGTACTATCGCAGTTCAATGAAGAAGTGGTGACAAAGTCATAAGTACCTGCTGTAAAGTATGTTGTATTGTTAAATTCGATACTGTCCTCTTCACAAAGCGTTACATGCATTGTGTCAAATAATAATGGATGAACAGTAAGGTCAAGATTGATGATTGAATCACAACCATTGACTGTAGTAAGCTGATCTGTAAATTGACCAGTCATTGTATATATATTGCTTCCAATAGTAATAGATTCTCCTTCACATAGTACAACGGTAGAATCAATATCGTAAGTTGGGTATACGGTTAAGTCCAAATTAATAATAGAATCACATCCTAAGTAGTTTAGGATTGTATCTGCATATATACCAGTCTCGAAATAAGTGCTGTTTGCAATGATAATAGAATCGCCATCACAGAATGCTTCTACTATATCGGTGACAACTTCAAAAGAGAAGTCATTGATGATTGTAATCGTATCACAGATGGTTTCACAATCATTTGCATCAGTTATAGTGATTATATGATCTCCTGCACCAAGATTTTCAAATAAACCAGTAGTGTTCGTTACATTTCCTAATGTGAATGAATAAGGTGCTGTTCCTCCGTTTGCAGAAACTGTGATAGAACCATCATTACCAGTAGCACAAGATTCAGGAACTGTACTGTCCAATTCACATGTCAAAGTTTGAGGTTCTGTTATCAGAATACCTGCACATACTCTAGAACAACCAGCTTCGTCTGTAACTGTTATGTCGTATGTTCCAGCAGACAAGTTGGTAAATATTCCGTCGGTGTTTGTAATGATTCCATTGTCATAAGTATATTCGCCAGTACAACCTGTAGCAGTTACTACTATTTCTCCATTGTCTAAATAATCACATGTTTCATTCTGTGTAGACACTACCTCACATGTAAGCGTATTTGGACGAACTATTATATAGCTTTCGCATATACTTGTATTTCCACAAGAATCAGTTACTTGATATGTTCTTGTGATTAATTCTGGACAAGTATTACCATCCGAGCTTTCACCAAGATAGGTAAAGCTATTTTCCAGAATTCCACAGTTATCAGAAATTGTACCTCCTGCATTTTCGAAATCAAGTATTGAAACATAAATATCAATTTCATCAATTGTACAGTTAGCTATAATTGTATCAGGACATACAATTAATGGAGCAATAGTATCATGAATAATAATAGCCTGAGAACAAGATGCAGCGTTTCCACATTGATCAGCTATACTATATACTCTTGTTATTGTTTCTGGACATGTATTTCCATCGCTGAATTCAGATACAAGTGTATAGCTTGATGTATTTATGTTACACTGATCAGTTATTGTACCACCAGCATTTTCAAATTCAGTAATAGTTGCATAACTTAATGGGAGCAAGTCAATGCATGTAATACTGATAGTATCTGGACACACAATGTTTGGAGGTGTATCATCAAGCATTGTTATAGTTTGTGTATGGGTAGTTGTGTTTCCGCAATTATCTTCAGCTATCCACGTTCTAGTGATTTCAAAACAATTATCACCCAGACCTCCTGTATTCACTTGATTAGAAGTAGAGTCAATTAACGTTACTGTAACATCATTATCACAATTGTCTGTTGCTTCAATTGTAAATATTGGGAATACATCAACACAAGAAATAGTCTCATCTATTGGAGCATTTGTGAAAATCGGCATCACTGTATCAATTACTATTAACACCTGTGTATGCATATCTGTATTCCCACAATTGTCACTTGCTATCCAAGTTCTACTTATAGTAAAACAGTCATTATTTGCTTGTGTTGAAGTCGAGTCTACAAGTGTTATTTCCAATGCATTGTCACAATTATCAGTAGCCTCTAATACATAACTTGGTATCGATGAAGTACATTCTATCGTTTCATCCTGAGGCACAATTGTGAATACAGGCTCTGTTGTATCTGCTATGGTTACAACATGTGTGAACGAATCAACATTGCCACAATTGTCAGTAGCTATCCATGTTCTAGAAATTTCGAAACATACATCTGTACTTGTACCATTAAACGTTTGAGTTGAAGTTGAATCAGCTCTGCTAATCGTAATATTAGTATCACAATTGTCTATTGCTTCTAAAACGAATACTGGTATACTATCTTCGCAGTCAATAGTTTGATCCGAAGGAGTATTTATAAATTCAGGTAACTCTTCATCATTCACTATTATCGTTTGAGTGCAAATATTCGTATTCCCGCATAAATCTGATATCATGTATGTTCGAATAATGGTCTCCGCACAATCATTATCATCAGATAAATCTCCGATATGAGTGAAGCTTAATGTGTCAATTGAGCAATTATCACTTACAGAACCACCATTTTGTATAAATTCTTCTAAAGTAGTAAATTCTGGTAAATCCGTTAACTCGCATAATAATGTAATAGTATCAATGCAAGTAATCATTGGTTCAATCGTATCCTGTACAGTAGTAGTATGGCTATAGAAATTTTCATTACCACAATTGTCAGTTATTGTCCATGTTCTATTTATATCATAACAGAAATCAGTTGCGCTTCCATTATTTGATTGTGTAGAAACGGAGTCTACTAATGTTATGGTAACATCCGTATCACAATTATCAGAAGCTAAGATAGTGTAAGTAGGAATAGCCTGAGTACACTCAATAGTTTCATCTGCAGGCGCATTATCAAAAGTAGGCTCTACATTATCTTGAACCGTTACAACTTGAGTATGTGAATTAGTGTTAGCACAGTTATCTTCAATGACCCAAGTTCTAGTGATAGTATAGCAGTCATTAGCCGCTTGCGTACTTACAGAATCCATAAGAGTAATTGTAACATCTGCATCACAATTATCAGAAGTTAAGATAGTGTAAGTAGGAATAACATCTGTACACTCAATAGTTTCATCTATAGGCGCATTATCAAAAACAGGGTTTATATTATCTTCGATATTCAATACTTGTGTATGAGTAACTGAGTTGCCACAATTGTCAGTAGCTGTCCAAGTTCTAGTAATAGCAAAACAATTATTTGCATTCTGAGTAGATGTGGAATCTGTCAATACTACATTTACATCAGAATCACAGTTGTCACTCGCAAGAATAATGTATGTTGGAATATCCTCAGTACATTCAATTGTTTCATCTACTGGTGCATTATCGAAAGTAGGAACAACAGTATCTTCTACTGTCACTATTTGAGTATGCGTTTCTGTATTACCACAGTTATCAGTAGCTGTCCATGTTCTGGTGATTTCATAACAATTATCAGTAGCAGAACCATTAGTTGTTATTGTAGTTCCAGATCCTGTTAGAATAACTGAAACGTCGTTATCACAATTGTCGATAGCTAATAAAAACGGAATATTTATTTCATCAGAACACTGTATAGTTTCATCTACAGGCGCATTCGTGAAGACTGGTATTACATTATCTTGAACCGTTACAACTTGAGTATGTGAATTCGTATTAGCACAGTTGTCTTCGATGACCCAAGTTCTAGTGATAGTATAGCAGTCATTAGCCGCTTGCGTAGAAACAGAATCCATAAGAGTAATCGTAACATCCGTATCACAATTATCAGAAGCTAAGATAGTGTAAGTAGGAATAGCCTGAGTACACTCAATAGTTTCATCTGCAGGCGCATTATCAAAAGTAGGCTCTACATTATCTTGAACCGTTACAACTTGAGTATGTGAATTAGTGTTAGCACAGTTATCTTCAATGACCCAAGTTCTAGTGATAGTATAGCAGTCATTAGCCGCTTGCGTACTTACAGAATCCATAAGAGTAATTGTAACATCTGCATCACAATTATCAGAAGTTAAGATAGTGTAAGTAGGAATGGCTTCTGTACACTCAATAGTTTCATCTACTGGTGTATTATCAAAAGTAGGGATAGTAGTATCTTCTACCGTGATGACCTGGGA
>CAYZUW010000153.1:0-9435 GCA_964481325.1 uncultured Saprospiraceae bacterium | reverse complement strand
GTTCTGTATGGACTGATATTGCAGGAGCTACTAATCCTGCCTATCAGCCCCAACCATTAGATGATGATGCGGAATTCAGGCGTATAGCAATATTGGAATACGCAGATTGTTTTCATGCTGACACCTCTAATGTAAGTTTAGTAGATGTGAATTTGTTTCATGCTCCGAATCTACCACCCGATACAGTGTACTACAAATGTGCTGCGAGCACTATAGGATTAGATGTCACTGCAGCAGGTGGTACGCCTCCTTATAACTATAATTGGACACCTACCGCTGGCTTATCGGATCCTACATCTCCCACGCCTACTACCAATACCTCTGAAAGTACTATATACAATGTGGAAGTAACCGATGCTAATGACTGTCTTTTTATAGAGCAATTTACCGTTAGAGTATACGAAGCAAATGCAGGAGATGAAATGATTTCTTGTATCGGTACAGGAGTACAGATAGGAACACCTCACATCGCACCTGGTGTAGAAGGATTTGAGTATGTGTGGACACCTAGTATAGGACTTAGCGATCCGTCTAGCGCACAACCTATAGCCAACCCTACTGACACTGTTACCTATACATTAAGTATAACAGGGCCTGACAGATGTACTGTGACAGATGATATTTTTGTGGAGCCTATACAGACAGAAGCGAATGCAGGTGCAGATGTTACAATTTGTTTTGGAGATACTATACAATTTGGTGAGCCAAGTGATTCAGATTTTGATTTTATATGGTCGCCCAGTCAGTACCTCAATAATAACTTGCTGAGTATGCCTACTGCAGATCCAGATGAAATACCTGATGAAAATCCAATAACATACTTTTTAACAAAGATTCATAAAATAACAGGTTGTACAGATTTTGATTCTATCCAAATTTATGTAAATACTGCAAGTGCTGGTTTGGATTTTTGTGGGCCACGTACTATTGGATCAGCAGATCATTCTTCTGGCTTAGCTACCTTTCAATGGACAGTTATTTCAGGGGACGCGAGTAGTATTGCTGGACAAGAAAACGACCCCACACCTTTTGTTGCGCCAAATCAGCCTACTCTATATCAATTGGATGTAACATGGAATGGTGTGACTTGTACAGATGAAGTTTTTGTACCCAATTGTGGCTGTTTACTTCCAGAAGCAGCAGCCGATTCTGACCTTAATTGCGAAGTCGGTGATGTTAATTTTAATACAGTAGTTTATGGTACTAGTATTGACACCTCCAGCTATAATTATTTGTGGACACCTTCTACTGGAATACCTGACCCAACAAGTCCATTTTTACAAAACTTTACAATTTCCTTAACAACACCAACAAATTATACGCTGACCGCTACTCTAAAAGCAAATTCTAGCGTGCAATGTTCCTCATCTATTTTATTGTTTCCTGCACCTCCCCTTTTTCCATTTGCACACGCTGTTGACACAATTACGTGTATGGGTGAAGGTGTAAATATTGGAGGACCTACAATTGCTGGATGGACCGCTAGTTGGACACCAAATAATGGGACACTAAATCAAACCTCAGTGTTCAATCCTATTGCTAGCCCAACAGAACTGACTAGCTACTCTGTAATTATTGAAGAAATATCATCTGGATGCCAAATTAAAGATACAGCAATTGTAGAGGTATTTGATATAATAGCGGATGCAGGTCCAGATGATTTTTATTGTGAAAATAGTATTGTCCAATTAGGTACACCTGCCATTCCTGGTCTTGTTTATTCTTGGGAACCCAAATTAGGTCTTGCCAATAATGACATGGCACAAACCATAGATACTATTTTTGCCACCACTATATATTATTTAACCGTTTCTGATTCTGCAAATACTTGCAGTATTGTGGATACATTAGTATATACAGTTGTAAATAACCCCGTCGCAGATGCAGGCAATGATGCAATGATATGCCAAGGAGGCTTGGGTATTCAAATCGGAACACCAGCTATAGCTGGCAATACTTATTCATGGTCCCCTAGTATTGGGCTAAGTAATCCTAATATAGCACAGCCATTCGCAAATCCTAACAGTACGACTACTTATACTTTGACAGTTGGTAATAATGCACAAGGTTGTTTCTCCACTGATGCTATTACTGTTACAGTTGCCAATGGAGAGCCCGTTGATGCTGGCACAAGTGCTACGGTTTGTTTAAATGAAACTATACAAATAGGCTCCTCTCCTCCCGAATCAGGCTATTCTTATACATGGTCGCCTGCGACAGGATTAGATAATCCAAATATTGCTCAACCAACTGCTACCGTTACGCAACAAATAACTTATACGGTCACTCTGACTGCTCCTACAGGATGTGTGGTTCAAGATACTATTTCGCTAACACCTTCTGAAGCAATAGCTGACGCGGGAGAGGACATTAATACATGTCCCAATATAGACGTCATTTTAGGTTCTCCAGCACTTCCTGGATATACTTATTCATGGTCTCCAACAACTGGATTAGATAATACAAATATAGCGCAGCCTACCTTAACAGCTAGTTCAGATCAAGTATATACGGTAACCGCTACAAATTCTATCAATTGTGAAGCTACGGATCAAGTAAACATTACTGTTCAACCTTTATCAGTAGACGCAGGTCCTGATAGAAGTATTTGTTCTTCGGGTGTGAGTATTGGAACACCGGCACAAGGTCAAGATTTTTCTTATATCTGGTCTCCAAGTAACACATTGAACAATGCAACTATAGCGCAACCCATTGCTTCACCGACATCTGAGACTACTTATACGGTGACTATCACTCAAATTTCAACAGGTTGTACAGCAACAGACATGGTTACTGTGACTCCATCTGCCATTGCGGTCGCTGGAGCAGATCAAGTTGTATGTCCTGGTCAATCCGTTTTATTAGGTGATCCTGGTTTACCTGGATTTACATACACTTGGTCGCCTACTACTGGTTTGGATAATCCAAACATTGCGCAACCAACGGCAACAGTAAATATATCTACTACGTATACCCTGACAGTTTCTGATGGATTGTGTATTTCTAGCGATGAAATAGAATTAATATTAAGCCCTGAACCAATAGTATCACTAAGCCCTTTTGAAGCATTGTGTTTGGGTGCGTGTGTACAAATTGGACCCACCCCAAATCCTTCTTATAGATATAGTTGGTCTCCAGTAGATGGCTTGAGCGATCCAAATATTGCAAATCCGATAGCTTGCCCAAATATGACAACTATTTATACTCTTTTTGTGACGGACTTGATAAGTGGTTGCCTGACAGAGGATATGGTTAGTATAAATGTATCAAACAATACTCATCCAGAGCCAGAGGCAGGACCTGACATAGAAATATGCCCTAATGAAACTACACGTATAGGATCTGTAAATCAGAGTAACAACTTTGCCTATTCATGGAGTCCAACGACTTATTTAACAAGCCCGTTTAGTCCTGCTTCTAATGTTATAATACCACAGGGTGCGCAAGGTCCTTTCACCTATATACTTACTGCTATAGATATAGTTAGTGGATGCGAAGGTCAAGATACTGTTGTGATTAATGTCAATGATAATCCTATAGCGCCCGTAATACCAAATGTTCAATCCTGTCAGAACAGCATAGTTAACTTATGCGAAGACTGCATCGAAAACCCAAATTATTCTTATATATGGAGTCCTGGAACAATTGTGAGTGATTCTACGAAATTAAGCGTGTCACTTAGTGTTGAACAATTAACGATACTAGAACTTACAATTATTGACAAAATCACTGGTTGCACCAATTCAATTAACGTCACAGTAGATGTAAATAATCTTACTAGCCCTAATGCAGATGCAGGACAAGATCAAAATATATGCTTAAACGAAACCATTTCTATAGGTCAATCGAACCAAGGAAATACGTATACATGGTATCCCGAGGAATACAGACCTTTATTATCAAATGCTTTTATTTCCAATCCAACATTTTCTCCAAGTGACACTGGTGTATTTACACTTAGGTTAGAAGTAGAAAACAAGGATGGTTGCGTTAGTATAGATACTACAGAAATAAGCGTTCTTGACAATGCTATTATTGATGCAGGTACTTCATTTTTCACTTGCGAAACAACAGTAACTTTGTCTTCAAGTGCTAGTGCAAATGCAGGTATGTGGTCTTTATTCAGTGGTCCGAACACACCTTTTATTTTCGCACCTAATGATTCTATTACAGAGGTAGTAGGTTTAATACCTGGTACATATAGATTTGCATGGACTGTTACTTCAACAGAAGTTTGCAATACTGGTAGTTTTGACTTGGTGACAGTAGAGGTACAAGAAGAACCGAACGTTGACGCAGGGCCAGATTTAGAGTTGTGTTTGAACGAATCTCAAGTGATAGGACAAAATGATGCGGGATTAACATATACCTGGTTTCCAGAATCATTAAGATCTTTTCTTTCAGACCCGTTCGTATCAAACCCTACATTCAATGCAAATGCTTTTGGAGAGTTTACATTTTGGGTAGAATCAGAAAATACTGCTGGGTGTATCCATCAAGATACGGTGAATATAGAGGTATTGGGAATTGTGGAAGTCTTTACTATAAATGACTTCTCAACATGTGATACAGAAATTACGTTAAACGCTATATCTACAGATGGTGATGGAATGTGGCTTTCACTAGGAGGTCCTAGTACTCCTCTTATACATTCCCCTAATAGTCACGTTAGTCTAGCCACACAATTGGTGCCAGGAGAATATTTGTTCTCATTTGTTATTGATGCTCCTGAATTTTGTAATCCCAATGAAGCGGATTCCTTAGTGGTAACCATTTACGAAACACCTATAGCTAATGCAGGTCCAGATTTTGAAATTTGTGATGATGAAACAGCAACGCTGGGTCCTATTATTGGAGATTATTCCTT
Organism: uncultured Saprospiraceae bacterium; assembly: GCA_964481325.1. Classification (GTDB taxonomy): domain Bacteria; phylum Bacteroidota; class Bacteroidia; order Chitinophagales; family Saprospiraceae; genus JALZVN01. The sequence continues at coordinate 4,568 of CAYZUW010000153.1, read as the reverse complement.
TGAGTGGTTTCCAGTAAATCTAAGACAACATTTATCGGACCCTTTCATAAGAAATCCCATATTTACCCCTCCAGCAACTGGTACTTTTGAATTTTGGACGGAAGTATCTAACGCAGACGGTTGTATAGATTTGGATACCATGGAAGTTCAGGTATCAGGATATGCAAGCATTACAGCTCAGAATCCTATAACAACTTGTCGATTTGAAACAAACTTATCCGCTACTATTGTTGGTGGCACAGGAGAATGGGTATTTGTCAATGGTCCGAATCTTCCAGTGATAGATAATCCAACAGATCCATTAACGAATATAAGTAGTTTAATACCAGGAAAATACACCTTGCAATGGGAGATCATTTCTGAGGATGTATGTAATACAGGTGATTTTGAAAGTATAAGCTTAGAAGTTTTGGAACCTCCTGCTTCAGATATTGTAGTGATTTGCGGGACTACAAATAGTGATGCTTCGTTTACATATACAGTTTCAGTTGAGGATAATGGAGCAAATGGTACGTATAATATTAGTGGTTTTGATACGCATACTGGTCTTGCCTATGGCCAAGTGCATGGCCCCTTTGGACCTTTCCCAATTGATCAAGCAAGTTATGAATTGAACATTTCATTCGACGATAATGAATGCGAAGATATCGTTCAATTTTTAGTACCTACTTGTGGCACTACTGATTTTGGAGATCTTCCAGACACCAATGCTGGGGTTGGTCCAAGCAACTACCAAACTTATAGTTTTAATAACGGGCCATCACATACACTGCTTGAAGGACTTAGAATAGCGACAGAAGTCGACAGTGAGACAGAAGCGACTCCATCCGTAGATGCTTTAGGAGATGGCAATGATGAAGATGCCTACCCGTTTTTAAATGGTATGGATCTAATAAAAGAGGCTATATATATTTTACCTGTTGAAATATTGAATACAACGGGTAATACCAGTTACTTAGAAATATGGGTAGATTGGAATGGTGATGGTGACTTTATGGATCTTGACGAGCTGGTTTATGATGAAAATGACAATGGCAGTGGAATTTTTACTTCGGCAACTTGGAATTTAACAGTTCCAGAACACGCTATCGAAAATCAGTTGATTGGAATGAGGATGCGTCTTAGTCTACAAGATAATATGTCTCCCAATGGGCCTCTAAGTACAGGAGAGGTTGAAGACTACATATTTAGAGTAGTAACCAATGATGAAATCTGCTTACCTCTACTTATTAATATAAGAAATTAGTCATCTTCCTAATAGGGAACTACTTACGCTATGCGGAATTTCTTTTGCGATATATCTTGTACAAAAAGTTAAGTCCAATCAGTAACCAAATAAAATTGACGAGTACAAAGGGATAGGCTACTGTATATATTGCATAAATTAATAAACAAAATGAGCCTCCTAAATTGATAAGTTGATACTTGGTGGATTCAGGACCAAGCTTTTTACTACTTACCAATACATAGGCAATAATCAATAATGCAGACCCAGACCATCCTATTATTTGAAAAAGTATATCAGGCATTTTACATTCCTTTTTTAGATGTTTGAAAGCTTAGATGATTACTTTTGTAACATCAAATACATATTCAATGCAATGATAGAGAAATTACTTGAAGGTTTAAGAGAAAAAGGAGTACAATTGGTAGCCGTTTCCAAAACGCGTAGCAATGAGCAAATTTTGGAACTGTACAATATGGGACAAAGGGTATTTGGTGAAAATCGTGTGCAAGAACTAATTAGAAAACAAGAAACCCTACCAAAAGATATAGAATGGCACCTTATAGGCCACCTTCAAACCAATAAAGTCAAACAAATAGCGAAGTTTGTAGACTTGATCCACTCTGTCGATAGTGCGCGAATATTACAAGAAATAAATAAACAAGCTAAGAAGCATGATCGGGTAATAAAAGTGCTATTACAGATCCATATCGCGCAGGAAGAAGCAAAATTTGGATTTGACACAAACGAAATAACAGAAATTCTTGATGCTATTGCGAAAGGCAATTTCTCAAATATACAAGTATGTGGTCTTATGGGTATGGCAACTTTCAGCGATGATGAAGCTCAAGTGCGAAAAGAATTCAAGTCTCTAAGTGATTTATTTGATGCAATAAAAACACATCCTGCTTTTGACGAAGCATTCCAAATCCGCTCCATGGGCATGTCTAGCGATTACGAAATGGCCATCGAAGAAGGCTCTAATATGGTTAGGATTGGTAGCCTATTATTTAATTAAGCAACTTACATCTTAATAAACTTCTGAGTAGACTGAACGCCATCTTTTTCTAGAAGTATAAAGTAAATTCCTGCAGAGAGATTTGAAACATTTAGTTCTCTACCGATTGTACTCGGTATCACCTCTTGACCTAAGGTGGAAAATACCTGCATTTTAACAGGGAATATTTCTTGTAGCTCCACAATATCATTCACTAAATTAGACACAAGCCTTATTTCATCTTTTGTTATTGTTTCGTTAGTTGACACAGTAGGAGCAGATTTTATATCCGTACTAAATCCACTAAGTCCTCCCCTTTTATTTCCTATAAAAGCTTCATAAAAGCCATCGTTATTAATATCAACAAAAGCAGGTGCTATTTGTACGCCTACTCTCGTATTTCCAAGCGCTTCATTGAGTAAAGGGAACTCGCTTTCTACATTTGTGCTTAAGCCATACATTTGTAAAGCACCGTGACCTGTACCAGTTATCAAAACATCTCCGTCTTCGGTTTCTAAAAATATGGGCTTACTATATCCAACAATAAAAGGAGGGATTCTTGTATCTATTTGCCCATACGATTCTGTATTATTCGGACTTTCTAGGTCAGGATTGAATACAGGGTTGGTGCTGCTTCCCACGTTTTTTAAAAAGTTGATATTTCCATTTCTTTCTCCGACAATCAAATCTAAGAGACCATCATTGTCCGCATCGTAAAAAATAGGTGCAGATATTTTTCCAATATCTATTCCTTGAAAGCTTGGGATAATCTGACCAAATTCCATCGCTTGCCCTGGACCAGCATTATTAATTACTTGAAAAATACTGCCATTTGTTTCTCCTACGTATAAGTCTAAGTCTCCATCAGAATCCAAATCTGCAAAAGTCGGAACAAAGTCAAAAGCTAAACTATTAAATCTTTGAAAATCTAACCAATTCTCATCTGTCAATTCAAACACAGGCTCAGTTGTGGTACCCACGTTTAAAAACAAATAAAGTCTTGCATCCTTTTCACCTCCAGGAACAAAAGTTGTCTCTGTGCCTATGACTAGATCTTGTAGGTTATCTCCATTAACATCCGCAAAGGTGGGACTTGTGATTGTCCCTAAGTCTACCATTTCTGAGCCAAAAAGATTTTTACTTTCTAACTCTAAAAAAGGCATATCATCTTCCCCCGAATTTTTATAATACCAAACGTTGTTGATATCAAATGCGTTATTGATATTATTGGGTGCAGCCACAAAATCTTTAACATTGTCTCCGTCAACATCCAGGTAAAAAGCAGCAGGAAAAACGGGCATTACTACTGGTTCGCTTGCCATATCTGGATAGAAAAGTATTTGTCTATTGAAATAAGCATCATTCGGTTCTCCAGCATTTTCCAATAAAGTAATATTGTCGAATGCCAAATCTCCCAAGAGTAGTTCGAAATCTCCATCCCCATCGTGATCTATGTTTAAAACCGTTGAACCCGCATGGCGAGCGGACACCACATCCGGGGCAAATTCATTGGCACAATCGTCTTCGTCCTCAGGCAATTCAACTTCCTCTGTAAATCCAGATTCAAAGAAACCACCATAGCAATCATCTACTTTTACAAATTCAAAGTCTTCTATACTTCCTCCGCGTTCTAGAGTAAAGTTTCTATAATACTCTACAAACCCACCAAGAAAATTAAAGGTAACAATATCCATATCTCCATCTGAATCAATATCTTCAATAGAAGGTATGTCTGTATTCAATACAGCTATGTTTGTGAAAGAACCATTATTCGTCTGGAACTCTAGTACTGCTGGATCAAAATTAGGAGAATCAATAATATCAAAATCAATCTTATCGTCTGTATACTTACCTTTAAAAACGCTAATCCCAGGAATACCTGGTTCTACGGAATAACAAAAGATGTCTTCAATACCGTCTGCATTATAGTCAAGCATCAATAGAAAATTATCGATTTCTGGGAAATTATCTACAAAGGAAGGATCAAATGTGAAGCCATCTCCATTTCTTAGCATTGGTATAATAGCTGAACCGATTCTATCAAAAATTAAGACATCCATTATACCATCGTTGTTCAGATCTGCATTAGAAAATTGCGGCGCGTTTAAGCCGCCTGCAAATGGATTAGCTAGCTGTTCACCATCGACTATGAATTCAGCAATATTCTCCGCAGTAAACTGTTGCGCACTCAATGTAAATGAACCAATTATTAAGAGTGCAAACGTAAAAATCAACCGAAAAAGAATAGATGTCATTTCAAAAAGATTTTATTATAATAATGCTAATTAACCCTATACAAGTTACCACAAAGTAAACACATAAATTGCTATAGACGTTGTCATAAAT
>CAYZUW010000152.1:0-9487 GCA_964481325.1 uncultured Saprospiraceae bacterium | reverse complement strand
ACTCTCCACTTTCAACTCTCTCAAAAACGCTTACTCCCTCCAAAAACAAATCCTGCACTTTCTGGATTCGGAAGAACCACTCCTTCTGCCTTTGCACTGTAATATTTGGTGTAATTGATGGTGAAAAATAAAGCGTGATTTTCATTTATGGGGCGTTCTAAGCCGAGGCCAGGTTGTAGACCAAGATGGCGAAACTCGTGATCAAATACATTTCCTAGCCCGCCTATTAGTTTACCTTGAAAGAATAATTTGAATTCGGATACGCTGAGAAGGTAAATTCTGTAGCCAATATTTAGTTGAAATAGGCTAGAAGCATTTTGTCCAAAATCCTCTTCTCGGGATGGAGGAGGGGATTGTGCAGGTATATCATTTTGTTCTTCGTAAGCCCAGATGTTGAGTCCTGCACCAAAGAGAAAGGTATGATTTTCTTTGAACAGAAGCGTGTAGTCTGCATTGAACTTGAATTCCACTTCAGGGATGACCCTTGTCTTAATATCACAAAGTTCATTTTCACCACAGGCTATTTCGAAAGGGGTATTACGAGCATTGAAAAATGCATTATTGAAAGAAAATTCAAGCCCATTTTTTTGAGATAAAGCTTGGATCGCAGTCGCAAAAATTAAAATGATGATAAAATGGTACTTCATAATTATTTACAATATAGGAGAACTTCACATAAGGTCGGCAGGGACTAGCTATCAAGTGCGTAAATCAATTTTATGACGACTTTATGATTTGTAAAAGTTTACTGATGTCCATTTTTTCGCTGGTATGAAAATGGAAGATAAATAATTATTGTGTATGAAAAATAATGCATTATACCTATTTTTAAGCTGTAATGCATGAATTTTAATACATATGATAGTTGATTTTGATTCGATAATACACTATATTTGTATGATTAATCATTCATTAAGTGTGATTGTGAGATGTAATGACTGAAATATAATACATGAATAAGAATATTTTAAGTGATAAAGCCTTAGAAGAGCAAATTGGCCTTTATATTAAGCAGACTCGACAACAACAAAATAAGACTCAAAAAGAGATCGCAGATGCTGCCAATATCAGTCGCTCCACATTGAGTCTTTTAGAGCGTGGAGAGTCGGGTAATATCAAGACACTGATTCAAATACTCAGAGTGCTAGATAAATTATCCATTCTACAATCTTTTCAATACGAAGAACAATTAAGCCCGATCGCCTTAGCAAAAGCACAGCGTAAATCACGACAAAGAGTGAGGGGGTCAAATACATCTGAAGACTTATCCAATAAGAAAAATATTTCCTGGTAATGATCACAACTGCATTCGTAAAAATTTGGGGAGAATTAGTTGGTGCTGTCGCTTGGGATGAAGCACTGCAATTAGCGAGCTTTGAATATGATTCTAGATTTATAGAAAGAGCATGGGATTTGTCGCCCATTAAAATGCCAATAAGTGCAGGAGCGCAAATCTACAGTTTTGCAGAACTCCGTGCAGGAAGAGGAGTTGCTTATGACACTTTCAAAGGCTTGCCGGGATTACTAGCAGATATGTTGCCGGATAAATATGGTAATCAATTGATTAATGTCTGGCTAGCGCAACAAGGTAGACGGGAAGATTCGATGAACCCTGTTGAGAAATTATGCTTCATTGGTTCTAGAGGAATGGGTGCCTTAGAATTTGAGCCTGTCCAAAATCAAGGATTACAAAGAGCGTATAAAATAGAGTTGAATTCCTTGGTCGATATGTCTAGAAAGATGTTGCAGAAGAGAGAAGACTTTACGACTAATCTTGATGAAGAGGAGGAGAAAGCCATGTTTGATGTGCTAAGAATAGGAACCTCTGCAGGAGGCGCTAGACCCAAGGCGGTGATTGCATACAATGAAAAAACAGGGGAAGTGAAATCAGGTCAAGTAAAAGCACCTAAAGGATTTGAGCACTGGCTGATCAAGTTAGATGGTGTTAGCGATGCTCAATTTGGCACTTCGCAAGGATATGGAAGAATTGAAATGGCCTATTACTATATGGCTCTTGATTGTGGAATCGACATGATGGAATGTAGATTACTAGAAGAGAATGGAAGGGCTCATTTTATGACCAAAAGATATGATCGAGAAGGTGCCCATATTCGACACCATGTACAGACTTGGTGCGCTATAAATCATTATAATTTTAATGAAATGAACAGCTTTAGCTATGAGCAACTTTTTCAAACGATGCGCCTTTTAAGATTGGATTATAAAGAAGCAGAAGAGATGTTTAGACGTATGGTCTTCAATATAGCCTCAAGAAATTGTGATGATCATACTAAGAATTTTTCTTTTAGAATGAAGAAAGGAGAGGAGTGGACCTTGGCTCCAGCATATGATATTTGCCATGCCTATGATCCTAAAAGTATTTGGGTCAGTCAACATGCTTTGAGTGTAAACGGAAAAAGAAAAAATCAAACCAGAGAGGATCTTCTGACTGTTGCTACATCAATGAATATTAAAAAAGCTTCAAAGATAATTGATGAAATCAACCTAGTGGTTGGGAATTGGAAAGAATACGCCGATAGTGTAAAGGTAGATGCTGAAAAACGAGATTTGATAGCTAAGACACATATAAGGCTTTAATTAGGTACTAGCGGCTTGTTCCTTTTCTGTAACTCTTTTAACCACAATTATAAACACCATATTTGTTATTCGATAAGACAAAATATGATTTTAATCCACCAGCGTTTATTTACGACCCAAAAGCCTATTTTTTGGATTTTACTAATCCTTACTTTCTTGAATGTTGATTCGCTCTTTGGGCAAAAAGTAAAGTATGCGGAGCTGACGTATATGTCTGTGGATACTACTTTTATGCCCTATTCTAGTTTTGATACCATATTGCTTAATGATGAAATATTTGTTCATCCTAGAGATACTTTATTGGCTCATCTAAATATTGATAGTCTAACTTATTTAGTTTCACCAGAACATATTATTAGCCATCGTGCCAATGTAAGTGTGCTAAATGTATATCCTGAACTCAAGTCTGAAATCTGGCGATTTTTTGATCTTTAAAATGAGAAATCTTTTAATTTTAAAATCAATAAGCAAGAAGAAATAGAAGTCAAAGGGTCTTGGAGATTGTACCAAAACTGGCGTGGACACGATTTTTCTTATCCAGATATTGACTATGCAAGTAAAGACGAATCCTTTTTAGGCTATTCAGTCAAAGAGGCATATTGTAAAGGGACTAAAAATAAAAGAGCAGTCGTAGTCAAAGGAAAGTTCACACCTGACATTTTGTTTAAGATGAATATAGCGCCACCATTTGAACAAGAAAAGTATTATTGCCCTTTGGATTTACAAGTAGAATATTTTCTAGATTTTCATTCTGTTAAGCATATTCAATTGTTAAAGGTAGAGGCACTTTCAAAGAAAGAATTTAAGCATAGAGTACATAAGTATTTAGGTACTGAATACCAGCAAGTATTTCAGAAATAGACTAATAAAAAATCTGATGTACGAACTCTAAGTTAGAACATGCAATATTTTTGTCATAGATATTAAATTTCTATCGGGCACCATGAATTTTTGAATATTCATTAAAATTCTACAAATCCAAAGCTACCTCGATATCCATTTCTAACAAACCCTCTGGCGTAACTTGAATAGCTTTGCTAACATTGGTAACATCCCCTGGAGAGGGAAAGAAATTGCCATCTCTATCCGAAAAAGCAGTAATGAAATAATTTCCTGGGTGCAAATAAGTAGTGAGATAAAATTCCTCTTGGCTATTGACAGAGATAGTGCGTATCACTTTGGTGTCGAGATTATCAAATAGAACTTGGCCGTTGTTATCTACTATGGGCGCTGCTGATATATACAAGAGCAAAGATTCATCTTGAATAGATTTATCTCTAGCAATATTTATTTTTAAATCACTTACGTGTCCGTGTTGACTCTTGGGAAATGGATCAGCGCTTTCTTCCAAGAATAAGGCAGAATCAGAATCTACTAAATTGTTGAAAGCGTTTTCAAAATTCACTTCTGATACTTTCTGAGGGAAGTTGAATAGGGTAGTAGCAGCATCGGCGAAATCAGGATTGGCGTTGATACCTCGGAATCCCATGTGATGTATAGGCTTATCTAAGCTGCCACTATTGTCTTTGTAGGCATCAAAAAATAAGGTATCCCCTTCAAATCTAAATTCTATAAAGGCTCTATCTTCTCCTCCTACGGCGTCTACTAGACGATAGAAGTTGGCCCCTTCATTACGTTCTGCACGATCCAAAACGAAGTAGGTTGCTCTATACTGAGGGCCTAGCCAGCCTCCGTTTCTAGCCATTATTCTTTGTTCGCCTTCAAAGTCCGCAACAAAAATAGAAGTAATAATATTTTGCAAACTAGCGCCCTCGTAGATAGAGTGTAGGTGCGAGGGAGAAATGGGTCTAAAGTCAAATGCAAACCAATCAAAGGTGCCGAAAGCCGTTTCGTTGCTTCCTATCCAGTGGCCTTTTAAATCGTTGAGAAGTTCGAAACCTAGGATGTCCGTTTCGTTTTGATTGTTCGAATCGTCATCTATACGGCTACAATTTGCACTATTGAAGAAAAAAAGAATCAGATAAAAAAAGATGCCATTCTTTACTTTACTAAAGGAGTTGGTACGCATACAGATGTTGTTTTTGTGAATCTGTACACTAAACAAGATTGGAATAATTTTTATTGTATTTCTATATGCTGAACTTATAATAAATATATTGCTTGAATTGTATCTACATAATTGTTTTGCCTAAATCTTTTTCCACTACTCCCATTGAAAATTAAATATCTCCTTAAACTTATCATCTGTAGATCGAACGAGTTTGACGCCTATTCCGAGATAGGTACCGTAGTTATTGTGGATAATTCTTTTTGTTTCATTCTCAATGAAATTTTCTATAAGACTGGTTGTTCTATAGATGGGATATAAACCAATATTTCCAATAAAATTAAGTCTAATTACACTTCTGCCAGTCGTAAATAATTTGTAATCCACATTGAGGTAAATACTAGAGTGCACATTGAAGCTCTCAAAATATTCCATGCCCGCAACAAGACTCACCCTCTCCCCATTGTTAATGTTGTTGTCGAATCGATTAGAGAATGAATTGCCGCCAGGAATAAATCTGAAGTGTACTCCAGTGGCTATGCGAAAGGATTTATAATTTTTAAATACGCCAGCCCGGAAAGAAGCGTTTAAGTCACTTCTTGATCTGGTTCTTCGTGAGTTGTCAATTCTTCTTCGAATGCTTATACCTTCCCAAACTACACCAAGAGCAACATGAAGACCAAATTCTTTATCAGTCATCCGGCGGTATTCTAGACCATAAGCGAGTAATGGCACTAGGGGTAAAGTTATGGTTTCATCTTCATCGAAATCATTATCCAAATAGCTAAAGTTATTTATCCCGTTTAGGAAAAATCCAAGAGAATGTTTTTGTGCATATAGAAGTGTTGAGCTGCAACAGAAGAGGAAAAGATATATGGTTTTCGTTTTTTTGTGATTTTATCTTAGTCCTCTAGAATTACTTCAATAGCCTTATCTAATAATTCATCTTTACCACTTCTTATTCCTTCTATGGTAGGTCTTACTTCGATGTCTGGGACGATACCGATTCTTTGCGTTTCCCCTCCATCTGGGTAATAAACACCAATACCTGATATCACCGTTCTTAATCCACCAGGGAGAAGAATGGGAGAGATATTCCCATCTGCACCTGCTGTGGTACTCCCAATGATAGTAGTGTTGTCTCCTGCTCGGAATGCCATAGCGGTGTACTCCGCTTGACTTTGCGAATTTTCATTGAGAAGTACTACCAATTTGCCTTGATACGGTTTGCTGTCATTGGGTATTTCTGCACCTTCCCTCAAGGTGAATTCGCCAGGGTTATTCACATTGCCTTGAGAGAATTTTGCAAAAAGAGTAGGCGATGAAACGAAGAAGCCTCCCAAGCTAAAAGGAACAAAGGTGGAAGGGTAATTACGGATATCTATGATGATACCTTTGGTGTCTTTAAAATCTTTCTTGATTTGGCTAATGTCTGCTTCGTTGATATTAGAATGCGTCCCATAGCCGATATTGTTCTCTAACATTTTGAAAGAACTGCCCTCTTCTGTTTTGTACCATCTGTATTTGTTTAAATCGTCGATGGGGTAAAGTTTAAGTGTTTTATTTTTTTCTTCGCCCTGTTCATTGGAGTAAGTTATTTCAATTTTAGATTCTGTAGAACGAAGTATTTCTTCTCCAATATTTCTTAATCTTGTTGGTTGATTGGAGGCTGGGTATAGTTTTGTTTTTTCTTTGATTATTTCATCAATGGTTTTGCCTTTTATTTTGGTGATTATATCTCCAACTTCTAAGCCTGTTTCCGCTTTCATTTCTTCATTGTAGTAGTCGGTGACTACAAGATTGTTGTCTATAAAGCGAACATGAACAGGAGGGTAGTTTTCTCCTTTCCATTCATTTAATTTATCTCCTCCTTTCCAAAGATTGGCATGTGTATCGTGTACTTCGCCGATTAGTAGCACAGCAGCAACCTCATATTCAAATTCGTCTTTTGCATTGATGAATAGAGGAATATATTCTCCTAGCACAGTGTTCCAATCTTTGTCAGTTAAGTGTTTGTATGGAAAGTAATATTGGATCATGTTCCAGTACTTGTAGACACTCAATAATCTAAAACCATCATCAGGGTAGGGCATGTCTTTAAACGCGGGTTCATTTTTGAAAACTGGATTGCCTACGCGACCTGCCATTTTAATGTAGTAATGTTTTCCTTGCGCTCGATTATCTCGAATGTATTTTAGTTTCTTTTTTAGTTTTTCTCCTTGAGCATCTATCCATGCTAAATCTGGTTTTAGAACTGCATCTTTTTCAGTTGGTAGACAATCGAGGCACTCTATTATTTTTCCATAGGATTCAATCCATTTGAGTAATTGCTTATCTCTACCATTTTCGTTTTTCGCTTCTAGGTACTTAGGGAGCATTCTAAATAACTCGTAGTCCCAATTGTAATTTCCAGTCCCAATTTCTGGGTGGTGGTACTTGAGAAAACCCCATACTCTTCCGAGTAATTCTAGATTTTCGTACTGGACAGCACTTAAATTTGTTAATGCGATATTTGATCCCTTATCAAACTCTGTATCTTTTTCTGCAGGTGATAATATTTTTGCTGCTTCCTTTAAGGATTGCACATCTTGACCATCAATAGTTAATACGAAATCATCAAACCAAGCTTCTCCTTCTCCCACTAGAATGCCTGCCACAAAGATGAATTCTGCTTCATTGGAATAATTTAGTGTAATAGTATATTTTTTCCAGTCATTGGTGCCTGTTATTTCCTTGCTTTGCATATTGTCAAAGGCTAAAGAGCCGCCATCTCCATCTACTCGCAAAAGTAAGCCAGCAAAACCTTTAGCTACGTCTTTGGTCTTCATGTAGCCTTCAAGCTTGATCGTCGATCCTGTATATTTAGCAGGTATCTTATAAGCGATGCTGCCAAATGCATCAGAGGCAAGAGAAGTTATTTTCCCTGATTTAGATCCAGAATGCGCATCTTCTGATATTTCAAGGTCAAAGGATCCCCATTGGAACCATCCATCTGACAGTCCATCAGCATTTTCTTGGACTTCAAAGCCAAGGTTGAATTTTTCAGGAGGTTGGGCAAAAGATGTGAGGCCACAAAGTAAGGCGAGGAAAAAGAGTATTCTTCTCATTAGTTTGTTTTGAATTGGTGTGTGTTGTAATTAGAGCGCTTTATGACACAGCTCTATTTTTGAAACGACAATAATTAAATTTTATTGGATTAGCTTTACTCCAATCCCACTTTTAACATTTTTATCAATTGATGCGACTCTTTAAATTTTATAAATGGATATTCTACCTTGCTCAGAAAAAGACCGTTGGGGTAGGCAGGATTCTTTTCACTAAGCATTTTTTCTTGAGATAGTGTTTTTTGCATATCGTCTAAGGATATATTTCCAGTGCCGACTTCTAAAAGAAAGTAGACACAGAATCTAACCATACCTCTGAGAAAACGGTTGCCTGTGATACTGAATCGTAGGCGGCCTCGTTCTTCGTCGATAAACAATTCGCAGTTCATGATATCGCAAAGTGTGTTCTTGTACAAATCGGGTTGTTTGCAAACTGCTCTAAAATCTTTTGTATTGCGGATGATATCTACAGCTTTGCGCATTAGTTCAAAGTCTAGGTCAAGGTGCCCATAATTAGAGCTGTGTTTATGCAGCACAGGGTCTTTTTTCCAATGCATGAAGTAGTCGTAGGTACGAGCAGTAGCATGATATCGGCAGTGTTGATCTTCCTGTACTTTGATGATTTCAAAAATGGCAATATCGTCTGGTAGATTTTTGTTGAGCCTAAACTGCAAGTCAAAGGTCGGTGCCTCCTCTAGGTTGATGTGCATAATGTATTGGCTGGCATGTACCCCTGCATCGGTGCGCCCACAACCATAGACCGTTATTTCTTTCTTGAAAATCTTAAAGAGCTTCTGTTCTATTACTTCTTGGACAGTCTTGTTGGTGTTGATCTGTCGTTGCCAGCCGCTGTATTTAGTTCCGTCGTATCCTATGTGTATGAAGTAGCGCATTGATTAAAGGTGGAATTTGTGGGCAAGATACCAATTTTCGTTCAGTATAGTTGAGCCATAAAAAAAGGCCAAATCAAAATTTGATCTGGCCTCTTTATGTTTATTTAATTAAGTCTTATTTTAACAATCTAAATCTAAGAAGGCTATTTCAAAAGCTTCATTGATGTTGATAGTCGATCCGTTCGTGTCGATTAACTGGATAGGGAAGACTACATTCTCAATAGTATTGCTTTCAAAGATAAAGATGAGTTCTTCTACATTTGTTGCTTCAAGCGCATTGTTGTTCTCATCTAGTAGAGAAATTGGAAATACGATGTCATAGCATTTGTCTAGTTTATTTAATAGATCCAATAATTCATCTATTTCCTCATTGTCCTCTTCATCCTCCTCTTCGTTCAATGCACAGTCTTTGATGATGCTTGCGTCTGCTAAGGAGTATACTTGTATAGGATTTCCATTTACATTTAAAAGATTGATTGGGAATACGGCGTCCTTTATCTCATTGTCAATAAGAATTTCAATAAGCTCAGCTCTGTTATTTGCAGTCACGGTTTCATCTTCCTTATTTACTAGTGAGATAGGGAAAACAAGTTCATAGCACTTCTCAAATCCTTCTATGAGGTCTTCTACCAAATTTACATCCTTGTCTCTATCTCCAATGAATTTGATGACAGGTTTTAGGAAGAAGCCGTTGGCATTTTCAATAATTGATGTACAAGCAAAGAAGTCCACTAAGAATTCTACTTGGTCGAGTCTGTCTAAGTCGACATTTATTTTTACAATATTGTCTTCCACTAACTATAGCGGAAAAGTTTTTCCATCTACTACGGTGGTGTTCTGGCCACCCAGTTCGATATAGATATTTTTAAGATTATCTAGGCTTA
>CAYZUW010000151.1:8917-9525 GCA_964481325.1 uncultured Saprospiraceae bacterium | reverse complement strand
TCAGTGGATTGAGAAAATGGAAAATATCGCCAAAAGAGACATTTTGTGGTTTCGTGAGTTTTTGGAGCAGACTCATCATTCATAACTCATAATTCTTTTCAAAGGCTCAACACTCTAAACTCCACTCTCCTGTTTTGTTGTCGCCCTTCCAGGGTGTCATTAGAGGAGATGGGTTGGGTGTCGCCAAAGCCGATAAATTTTAGACGGTGGCTGTCTATCTGGCCTCGATGTACTAGGTGATTGACTACGGATTGGGCTCTATCAATGGAAAGATCCTGATTATAATTTGAGTCGCCTTGATTGTCCGTGTGCCCTCGAATCTCAATGTACATAGTTGGATATTGCTTCATCAGCGCGATAAGATCTTGTAGTGTTTGAGAAGATCTAGGAAGTAGTGCAGATTTGTTGAGGTCAAAGAAAATATTTTTCAAAACGATAACATCTCCTGCTTGCACTGGCTTTACTAAAAGGTCATTGGTATGTATTGGTACGTCGAGTATAGGATGCATCTTTTTCACAGAAATATTGTCAAAATAATAATAAGCGTATTTGAAATCTTGGTTATGAGTCTTCATGATCTTCGTCGCTGCATCCTTATAGAAATTGCC
>CAYZUW010000151.1:0-8907 GCA_964481325.1 uncultured Saprospiraceae bacterium | reverse complement strand
AATTGCCAATAATCAGATGGTCCGCATTATTGGTAGCGACAAATTCCTTTCTTATTTTTTTCCAAGACTTGCTGTTTATCGAAGCAACATCTTCTGCCTTGACTTGTGGCTCGAATTCTAAAAATTCCTCTGTGCGAAACTCAAATTGTTTTTCAGAAAAATAAATTCCGATATTGCTACAATACATGGAGCGGGGCAGATGTGCAATATAAAATTCTACTTCATAGCGTTGACCCAACACAAGGGGTTCTGACAACTGGATTTGTACATACTCTCTGCAATGCGGTTTGCCTTCACTACATCCGTAAGTGGTGAGACCTATAAAACGTTCTCCATGATACGCATGTTGATCTCCAAATCCTTTTTCCTTCCAACTATTGGGTATGCGAATTCCTTTACCAAATATATCGGGTGAGGTACTTGTCGGTGAATTCCAATATTGCATCACATTGTCAAAGTGGGTGCCTTTGTAGTACCAACCAATGGGCGTGCCGCTGAATTTTTCAAAACTTGGATTAGGGACTATGTTGGTACTAGCAATAGGAGAATTTGTTTGAGCAGTAGTGCTACTCAAAGAAAATATTACAAAAAAGGCTAATAACAAAATTCTCATCAACTCGGCGTTTTGTTTCGGTTTATGGCGAGATCGATATCTGAAAGATACAACATAGTATAGATAACAATAAATAAAATCTATAACTTATTGTTAAAGTGGTCTATTTTAACCCTGTCTAAGGTCTTTTACCGAACTAGCTTACTATTAGATAAATGCTTAATTTTGTAACAAAATAGTTGAGATGTTTCCTTTATATGATGTAATAGTAGTGGGGGCGGGCCATGCAGGCTGTGAGGCAGCGGCCATGGCGGCTAGAATGGGGTCAAAAGTATTATTGGCTACTATGAATATGCAGACCATCGCTCAGATGTCATGCAACCCTGCCATGGGTGGGGTAGCAAAGGGACAAATCGTAAGGGAGATAGATGCACTTGGCGGCTATTCGGGTATTGTGACGGATCACAGCATGATACAATTCAGGATGCTCAATCGTTCGAAAGGCGCTGCCATGTGGAGTCCACGCGCACAAAGTGATAGGATGCAGTTTGCTCGATTGTGGAGAAATCATCTAGAAGGTATGCCGAATGTTGACTTTTGGCAGGAAATGGTGACGGGTATAAGTGTAAAAGACGGACGCGCAGTAGGGATACAGACAGGCCTAGGCATTACTATAGAATCAAAGTCGGTTGTCTTGACGAATGGTACCTTTCTCAATGGACTTATTCATATTGGCGAAAAACAGTTTGGTGGCGGTCGAGCAGGGGAGCGTGCTGCGACGGGTATTACGGCCCAGTTGCATGATCTAGGTTTTCAATCAGGTAGAATGAAAACGGGTACGCCACCTCGGATTGATGGCCGTAGTTTGGATTGGTCAAAAATGGAGCTACAACCTGGAGACGAAGACGTGGGTAAGTTTTCTTTCACGGATACACCATTGCTAAAAGATCAACTGCCTTGTCATATTGCGTATACTTCGCCTGAGGTACACGATACCTTGAAAGAAGGATTTGATCGTTCTCCTATGTTCAATGGTAGGATCAGAGGTCAAGGTCCACGATATTGCCCTTCTATAGAAGATAAGATAGATCGTTTTTCGGATAGAGATAGGCATCAACTTTTTGTAGAACCAGAAGGGAGAGATACATGCGAAATTTATGTAAATGGATTTTCTTCTTCCTTACCAGAAGAAGTACAATATAATGCCTTACGCAAAGTGGCAGGGTTTGAAAACATGAAAATGTTCAGACCAGGTTATGCCATCGAGTATGACTACTTTCCACCCACACAATTGTCTGCCAATATGGAAACCAAGTTGGTAGATAATTTATTCTTTGCGGGGCAGATCAATGGAACTACTGGATACGAAGAAGCCGCTTGTCAAGGATTAATGGCAGGTATCAATGCACATCTGAAAATAAATGAAAAGGATCCGTTTATACTCTCTAGATCGGAGGCTTATATAGGTGTCTTGATCGACGATCTTATTAATAAAGGGACGGATGAGCCGTATCGTATGTTCACTTCTAGAGCGGAGTACCGTATACTGCTTCGTCAAGATAATGCAGACATCAGACTGACGCATTTGGCAAAGGCGATTGGAGTAAAGGATATGGATGAAAGATTGGCACGTGTAGAGACTAAGAAAGAAAAAACGAAAGAAATCCTCAAGTATTTCAAAACATCAAGTGTGGAACCCGATGCAGTCAATGAAATGCTAAAAGAAAAGGGGACCTCTGTCACAGATCAAAAGGTGAAACTCAATACGCTATTGTTACGACCTCAAGTGAGCTTAGAGGACTTTCGAGCCATCCTACCTGAGGTTGACCAATTTCTTAGTGGCTATCAAAAAGAGGAGATAGAACAAGCTACTGTTAGCCTAAAGTACGAAGGATATATTCGTAAGGAAAAGGAAATGGTCGACAAGATGAATCGCCTTGAAAATATAAAACTTAAGCCTGATACAGATTATACGCAGTTTGATTCCTTATCTGCTGAAGCTAGGGAAAAGTTGAACGCTATCCAACCAATTACTTTGGGGCAAGCAAGTAGAATCAGCGGAGTATCACCTTCGGATGTTTCTGTGTTGATGGTATATATGGGTAGGTAAAAAATCCTAATCTAGGGAATCAAAGATAGAATATTGTCAATATAAAAATTAGGTGTTCTTTCTCTGACTTTATTGTCGCATCCAATATCGATACCGTTACTAAGAATAATGTCTATTCTGTTGAATGTTCCTGGTCTAGAAATTCTCCAAGGAGCTTCTGGATTCATGCGGTTTATAAATTGAATTAATCCATCGTTTCTCCAGGATCCGCTTTCGCAGATTAATTCCATTGCAAGCCGATCAATCTCGGCTATTTGAAATTCTCCAAAGGACTGTTTTTCGTATAATTCTATACCAATTTCGAGTGCTCTTTCTGGATTTGGAATTTGAATTAAATTTTGTAGATCTATCGTATTTTCTATAAATGAAACTATGTTGGCGAAGTATATTTCTTCATTGTTCATAAGTGCATTCTCGAAAGAGAATAAATAGTATAACTCATATTCTGCCCGAAAGACTTTGAGAAATCCAGTAGTGATTATGATGTTGCCTCCAGGGAGTGTGAAAGCACCTTGATTTTCATCTTCAATAACAGCTATTTTCCAATCTCGGCTATTTGTCCAACCGTTGCTTCCGCGCAACACAAAATAAGACTGTGTATAAAGTTGTTCTAGAAATTGGTAAAGCGCTGCATGCTCTTCTCTCTGAAGTACATTATAAGGAGAAGCGTCGCTAATTAAGGCAGCAAAAATTTGATCTCCGAGAACCTCTTGTCCAATTTCAGAAATTAATTCAGGTTCGAAAACACGATCGTTTATTCGGTTATCACATGACATAACCAAGCCCAATGTCAATAGACATAGGATCAAATTAGGAAGGATACAATTCTTGAATAGTGACAAGATGTGTTTGATCAATTATAAGTTTTCTGCTAATAAAACGACAAAAAACACGCCAAGTAACGTTAATATCGTCAATCGAGCTGTTTCTGTCACAAAAACGCCAAAATAAGTATAATAGTTTGCTTTCCAGGGACTTAATGGGCAAAAATTAAAAATTAGGCGTAAATCTGGGCGATTTCCCTTTTATATTTCTCCGTAATGACCCTTCTTTTTAGCTTCAATGTTGGGGTAAGCTCTGCATCGCTACCATCTTCTTTATTGGGATCCCAAGTGGTAGGAAGTAGCGCAAATTTCTTTATTTGTTCTATATGACTAAATTCTGGGTTGGCTTGGTCTATTATTTCTTGATACTTACTTATCACAGATTCTGATTTAATGACCTCTGCAAAGCTAGTCCATGGCACGTTACATTCTTTACAGAAATTCTTTAGGGCATCTGGCGAAGGAACAATTAGAGCTGATACAAACTTCTGCTTGTCTCCAACTACCATGACTTGTTCCACTAAAAAATCTTCTTTGAGTTTGCTTTCAATAGGCGCTGGAGCAACATATTTGCCTCCAGATGTTTTGAGCAATTCTTTTTTACGATCTGTAATTTTTAAGTGCTTTGTACCATTTTTATCGGTAACAAATTTTCCAATATCTCCTGTGCAAAACCAGGTTTTTCCATCAATTTCCTTCATCACTTCGGCGGTCTTGTCTGGCTTGTTGTAATAGCCCATCATGATGTTTTTCCCAGATGCAAGAATTTCGCCTTCGCCTTCAAGGTATTCGCCTTCTGAGGAATCTATTAAAATTTCTACCCCTTTTAGGGCTGGACCGACAGTGCCTATTTTGGCTTGGTTGTTTACAAATCTACCCATAGTAAGTCCAGGAGAAGTTTCTGTCAAACCATATCCTTCTCTCACTGGTATTCCAGCACCAGAAAACACTCTTAGCATTTTAGGAGGACACGGCGCCGCTCCTGTAAGTATACCTTCTACGTTTCCACCAAGTGCCTCTCTCCATTTCGAAAAAATCAATTTATCCGCAATACTTCTTTTGACACCCGACAAGCCTCCAAAAGTGTCATTGTATTCATAGTTATCCGTCATGCCCAAGGCCCAGAAAAAGAGTTTCTTTTTTACGCCTTCAAGCTCGAGTCCCTTGTTGTATATTTTTTCATATACTTTTTCTAGCAATCTAGGTACTGTGGTAAAAAAGTGAGGTTTGATTTTTCTGAGGTCTCCATCTTCTCCTCCTAGATTGTCTGTTCCTGTAAATACTATAGAGATACCTAAGTAGATATAGGTAAGGGCAGCAGTCCTTTCAAAAATATGACAAATAGGTAAAAAGCTCAATGCCGTTTTGCCACTAGCGATAGGTAGTATTTCCCGGACACCAAACGCATTGCTTACAATATTTGCATGGGAGAGCATGACTCCTTTTGGATTTCCAGTAGTACCAGATGTGTAAATGATAGTAGCCAAGTCTTCTGTTTGGATGGAATCAGATATTTTTTTGACTTCATCTGCCCCTTCATCTGTCCATATGTCTTCCCAGTATGGGCGGCCCTCTTGCTTATCAAAAGTATAGGTTTTGATATACGTACTTACCTGAGGTACGGCTGCAGCAACCTTGTCATATAAGTCTCCTGTTCCAACAAAAGCATAACTTATACCTGCATCGTTAAATATATATTCATATTCTTTAGAACTGATAGTCGGGTATATTGGGATGACTAGTGCACCCACTTTCTGTATAGCCAAATCCATCATCAACCACTCAGGTCTATTTTTATAAGCAATCAAGCCTATCTTGTCCCCTTTTTTTATCCCAAGAGCAAGCAGTCCATTGCTACACTTCTGCACTATATCAGCTACCTCTTGGGTACTGAAATAAGTCCATTGACCATTATGATGATAGCCCGTACATTTTTCAAGTGGACTGTTTTCTAGTTGATAAGATAGGAAGTCAAAGATTCGAGTAGGTTGCATATTTCGTGTTGCTATTTGAGTATTAATTTGCGTTGCCGTTTGTGGAAACTGCTAGTTTTAAACCACACTGTTTATAGGATGCAGCATGAAGTAGCAATTCCTCTCAAAATATCAATTTTAAGTTAATTTTGGAAATAAAAAAACCCACTAGGTCAATTTCTTGATCTAGTGGGTAGTTCTTTTAATTATTCTTTTATATTAGTCGCTGACTTGAAGCAATTCGCTTGCTTTTTTAGAACCAAGTTCAGCAGCGACAGTCCAATCTTTTTTATATCCAGATTTGCCGATCTGTTTTCTAGCTAAACCTCGATAAACAAGAAAGTCAGGGTCTATTTTACTTTTATTTTTTTCAAGATTTTCAACAGACTTGTTGAATATATCTAATGCTTGCTGAGAGTCTCCGACTTCTAATAAAGTCTTACCATAGTTAAACCATGCCCAATCATTGTATTTGAAATTCGGATCATCCTCATTGAAGCGACGATTGCAAAAAGCCTTCAAGTCACCGATAGCTTCAGTGTTCTGCTTCAATTCTTGGTGGCAAATGACACGCATCCGTCTTGCTTGCCAGTATATAGGCATCAAAGGAATAGAATTTTTTACGGCACTCGTAAGGTGAATAAGAGCACTATTATAATCCTTGCTAATCATTTTGATTTTGCCAAGCCCTACGTAGGGCTCTGGTATATTAGGGTTGATGGCGTTACTTTTTTTGAAGTCTGTCTCAGCGCCTTCAATGTCTTCTAATTGCAGCTTTACATAGCCTCTCTTTTCGTAGGCATAAGCGTGTCTAGAATATTTGGCGATGGCTTTGTCAAAAGAAGTGATGGCTTCTTTCTCCTTTCCTTGAGTGATTTGAGTTCTACCTCTTAAGAAAGCTTGCACAGCTACTTTATCGCATTTAGGTTCGATAGAAGATTCTCTCAAGATCACGCCATCCTTTACCATCCAGGCTATTATTCTGCCAGCTAAGGCAAATTGCGCTAGGTATTCCAAAAGGTCGAGCGTGTTTTTCCAAATCTTGTTTGTACTAACTGTTACCGTTCGAGGTATTCGTACAGAAAATTCGTCTGCAATAAAAGCTTCTTCAAAATCTACGAACAAGTCAGCCTTATAGTAATTCTCTATACGGTGCTCGTACATTTTAAACACTTTTTCAAAAGTCTTCTGACTACCGAATTCAAGCGATCCAGAAACAATTGTTTTATATTCTATCATATCGAAAAATAGATTAATGAGGTTTTTTCAATTTTTTACATACTAATGGCACGTTGATGACTACTCGTCAAAAAGCGATAAATTAGTGTTCCAATAATACGGGAGTGTGAGAAAACCTATAAACAAACGAATTGTCAAGAGAATCCTAGGATAAACTTGGGATATTAAATGTCATATTCTGACCTTTCTACTACTTACAAAAGTCAGGATATTTTTCCACTATTCCTAATAAAATTCGGTTCAAAACGTGCAAAAACCTTGTTTTGTTGTAATAAGTGACTTGATTTTTATATTAAATGAAATTTTTATGCGTATCGCAGACAAAATTCCTAATAAAATTGGGGATTATGCTCTGACAAAATAAGAATTCCCTATGCATAATCATACGACCTTAAAGGCAGTAGCCCGTATTTAGATGGAAAATTAATCTCTCCTTCTATCCCATTCATCTACAAAGAAATTTACCTTATGTATTTACATTTAAGCCCATACCTTACACCCTTCCGTACAATTGGTGCAAATATCAATCTTGTCCCTGCCTCTAAGTAGGTCTGAACGAAATTTTTGATAAGCTTCCCCTTGCCATAAGGTGGCAAATGAAGTTTCTTTTAGGTCCCCAAGTTTATGCGTGGCGTCTTTATCAAAGCAACAAGGGACGACAGCGCCATCCCATGTAATAACACAAGCATGCCACAACTTCCAGCACTCATTAGATAGCTTGTTCTTGATTTTGTACTGCCCATTTTTCTGTTGCGCATACCGACTATATTTTTCTATAGTAGGAATGAGCTCGTTTCCATCTTCATAGTCATACACTTGGGCAGTTTTGAGTTTGACTTCGTCTATGCCTATATCTTCTGCCAATTGATAGATATCGTCTATCTGATGCTCATTGGGTTTGACGACTAAGAATTGGAATATCAAATGCGGCGTCTTAGAGTTCATTTCCTTCTTCATCGCCACCATATTGCGCGCTCCTTGCAGTACCACATCTAGTTTACCTCCTATACGATAATTCTCATACGTCTCTTGGGTAGTACCATCCACCGAGATAATCATTCTATCCAATCCCGATTCTATAGTCTTTCGAGCATTCGCATTATTCAGAAAGTGCCCATTGGTCGAGGTGATGGTGTATATACCCTTATCATGGGCATATTTTACCATATCCAAAAACTTTGGATTGATATACGGCTCCCCTTGAAAGTAGAATATCAAATACAATAAGTTGGAGTACAATTCATCAATAGTCTTCGTGAAGAAATCTATTTTCAGATTACCAGTAGGTCTAGAGAAAGCCCTTAAGCCAGACGGGCATTCAGGACATTTGAGATTGCAGGCAGTTGTCGGCTCAATAGATACCGTCATCGGCATTCCCCATTGAGTAGGTTTCCCACTCCATTTAGTATAGTAATAAGATGTCAATATCTTAAACACGTTGATCACGCGTCCAAAAGTAAGTTTAGAAAGAAAATTAAGACTGTCGGAGAGTTTAGGCATTCGTAAAATAATTCTCTTTGAATAAGTTTATGTGGTGTTTGAGGTGACCAACAATGATATAGCCCAATCCTCGCACAGAGACTGTATTGTCAGATACAGAGCCCTTGATACTTAATGTGCTTTCATCAAAGCTACGATAATGTAATAAAGTAACATTTTGCACCGTCTTTAGTTCCTTAAGCAAACTAGCCATACTTTTGCGACTGACATCTGCTGCTTGTGCATAGTCATCTTGGTCAAAACCAGGCAGATTTACCTTGTCCTGCCTTGAGATTCGAAACGCTCTATGCGCCATGATCAGCTCTACATCTATAATATGCTGAAGCACTTGCCCCACCGTCCACTTTCCTTCCGCATAGGTAAAGTCCCTCTTATCCTCTGAAATAGACTGTAAATAAGAGAGCGCTTCTGTAAAACTAGACTCCATCTCCTTATAAAGAGATTGCTCGGATAGACCGAGCTGGACGTAAGGCGCAAAATACTCAGGATATTCATCCGCTTTTATAGACATATTACTTTTTTATCAAAGGTAAGTTCTTTTTGCCTAACAATAATGGAGTCTATAGCGAAGATTTTGGGCCATACCGACTGTACAGACGAAAAATCTTGTGTCTATACAGTCGTCCGCTCCTACCCTTATGGATATACCACTTCCACCACTCAGACTGTGAAAAAACTAATGTGAATGATTCTTTTACATGCATAGAA
>CAYZUW010000150.1:0-9528 GCA_964481325.1 uncultured Saprospiraceae bacterium | reverse complement strand
CTGATTCTCAAGGTTGTTCGAACTCTAGTTCAGTATTTGTAGGTTCTCAAGGAAACCTTACAGTGACTGCTACGAGTACAGGCTCAGGGTGTAATGACAATAATGGAACAGCTACTGCTTTTCCTTCTGGAGGAATGGGGCCATTTACATATAGTTGGAGCAATGGTGGAACTACTCAAGCAATCACTGGACTGGCTCCTGGTACATATACTGTTACAGTAACTTCTGCTGAAGGTTGTATCGGTGTGGCCAATGTTCCTGTAGCTAGTGGTAGCAGCTCGCTTGCTGGAACTGCATCTAGTACGCCTACAGAATGTGGTATGAATGATGGCTCAGCATCAGTAAATGCAACTGGAGGAACTGCACCATATACTTATTTATGGAGTAATGGATTTACAACAGCAACTATCACAAACTTACCACCCGCAATTTATACAGTGACTATTACGGATTCAGATGGATGTACAGTTACAATTACCGTTGAAGTCGCTGGAAGTTCTGCTCCAGTGGCAGGCACTATATCTACAGATGATCCAACTACGATTTGTGCTGGAGATGGTGTACCGGATCCAATTACTATAAACACAGATGGAGGAACTCAAGGTGTTTCTCTTCAATATTTAGTGACGGATGCAAATGGTAATATATTGGCTTTACCTCCTACAAATGTTATTGACTTAGAGGGAGCTGGTCCTGGACTTTGCCTTATCTGGTGTTTAGTTTATGATGATGTTATTAGCGGTGTTGAAGTTGGAAATAATGCAAGTGATATTGAGGGTTGTTTTGACCTTTCAAATAATTTAGCTGTAGATAGATTGTCTACAGAACCAGCTACTATCTCTACAACAGACCCAACAGAGTTTTGTGTAGGAGATATGGAAGCTGATTTAGTAGATGTTACTGTTGATGACCCAGGAATGGGGGTCAATAGTGCTTGGATCATTACGGATGCAGATGGTATAATTCTTTCTTTACCCTTGTTACCACCATTTGACTTTGAGCCTACACCTCCAGGCAATTGCTTGATTTGGTATTTAAATTATGACGGAGACCTCAGTGGCTTGGAAATAGGAGAAAGTGCATTAGAATTAGATGGATGTCTTTCATTGAGTAATCCTATAGAAGTAATCAGAAATGAAATACCAACTGTAAGTGTAACACCAACGGATGTTGAAATTTGTCCAGGTGAGTCAGTAGATTTCTCAACAACTCCATCATCAGATGATTTAACCTACGAATGGTTCGCTTCAGCAGGTTTATTGAGTACTACGGATCAACCAACATCTACTTATACAATGACAATTCCTGGTACTTACCAGATTCTTGTATCAGTAACTTCTCCTGAAGGATGTATGGCTGTAACTATGGCTACGGTTACTGTACTAGAAGGGACAGACGTTACTATTGCAGATGATCCAAATGGCAATACTATTTGCGAGGCGGGTTCACCTTTGACTTTAACTGCTTCTTCATCTGATCCAAATGCTACTTTTACATGGACAGCTTCTGGAGGTACTATTGATCCAACAGGTTCACAGGTTACTTATAATATGATGATGCCAGGTACTTATACTATTACAGTAGAAACTACTACTGCTAATGGATGTATAGCTACTGATATGACTACAGCTACTGTAGGTATTTTTGAAGCCACTGCTTCTGTTTCTTCGCCTATTACCAATTGCGGAAGAGCTGATGGTGAAGCTACAGTTGATGTTACTGGTGGAAATGGAAACTTTACTTATGCTTGGAGCAATGGAGAAACTACACAAACCATCGGAGATTTAGGTGAGGGAGATTTTACAGTTACGGTAACTGATGTACTATCTGGATGTACACAAGTATCTACTGTATCTGTAAACGCAAATGGTTTTGTAATTGGAAACTACGTATGGTTGGATAATAGTGAAGATTGTCTTCAAGATGCAAATGAGCAAGGAATCGGAGGTGTGCCTGTAAATCTAATGGGACCAGGACCTGATGGTATAGCTTGTAACAGTGATGATGTTATCATCGAATCTACAAATACTGATGATAGTGGTTTTTACGAATTCATTTGTTTAGAAGTGGGTACATATTATATTCAGTTTTTTGCAACTGTTGTATTAAACGATGTTAGATACACATGTATTGACGGAGATGGAACGGGTAATTCTGGTGACCCAATGAATAATGATGATAACGCTGATTCGGATGTTGATCCTGAGACTGGCAAAACTATGCCTTTCGAAATTCTCGATTTAGATAATGATGGCTTACCAGAAACTATTGACATGAATGGAGATGGAGTAAATGACAAAGATCAATTCTCTTTCGATGCTGGTGTTGTTGAGATTTGCAACAACGTTAACGATGGTGGTCAAGTTGCTGGTGGGCAAACTTTATGTGCAGGAGAGATACCAGATAAGATTGATAGTGTTACTCCCGCTGCAGGAGGAGGTTCTGCGCCAATCGAATACTTATGGATTTGTTCCCCAGTACCTGGTGACCCTAATCCAGGAACATGGACACCACTACCAAACAGTAATACAGACTGTCTGCAGTTAGGTCCTGCTTTTGAGACTAGATATTATGCACGTTGTGCGAGAAGAGAAGGATGCCCTGAGTTTATTTTCGAGTCAAACGTAGTTTGTATTGAAGTAGTGCCGTGTGCTCAAATAATCACGATTACTACTATAACTCAGGATGATGGTATACAAGTTGGATGGATTACAAGTAATGATGCAGACGGAGCTACTTATTTAGTAGAGCGCTCTACTGATGGAGCTAACTTCACCTCGCTTACTGAGATTCCTTCTGTACAATCTGATTTGAATCTCTACAATTTTATAGATGAATCTCCTGAAAAGGGAATGAACTACTATAGAGTACGAAGAGTGATGGCAAATGGGTCATACGTATTCTCCGCTATAGCTCAGCAGATGTTCACTATAGAAAGTGGAACAGCATTTGGTATCTATCCTAATCCTGTAACGAATAGCTTTACGCTAGAAAATTTCAATATTATTGAAGGTGATGTTCAAATTGAAATCATATCTCCTTCAGGTATTGTTAGAAAAGGTATGCAGATGGATGCATCGAGCTATACAACCGAGGTAATTGATACTGACAATCTCGCTGCAGGTGTATACTACATAAGAATTCTACACAGTGATGATCAAGTAGAAATGATTAAATTCACAAAGATAGACTAAGAGATAAAATTGGATAATGAGTCTACAATAGACTCAATAATTAGTAAATAACTTTTCCAAATTCAGGAATCGGCTACTCTTTAAAGAGTAGCCGGTTTCTGTGTTTTTAGGGCTTAATTCATTATGCAGTATCTTCTTATTTTCTTATACCCTTATTTCCAAAGCACTAACCTCTCAATCAATTTGCCTAAATATTATCTTTTTAACTATTGTTCTAAATAGCTGATTCAGGGTATTTCTACACACTCTTATTTCCAGTAAATTTATTGCACTCCTTCCCCCTTTATTTTATGACTTATAGCTTTTTCGAGCTTTAGCTAGTAATTTGAAATAGAGTATCATGAATCGACAAAAGGGGACGTTGTATAAATACCTTGTCTATATGGCAACGGTTCTCTGCTGTCTGGTATCTTCTAATCTAGAGGCACGGAATGTAGGCCTTTTTTACAATAGCGAATACTTAGACATAATTGATGGAGATTTATTTGCTGAAGCCTCAAACCTCCTTGCCACTCTAGAATATTTAGGTCATAATGTAGTTACTTTCCAACAGTTAAACGATATCGAGCATCTTGAAATTGATTTAGTCATCATTCCAGAGTTAGAAAAATTAAGTCTCCTGAATAACTCTGGTGAAAGTCAAATATCATATCTCCAATCATATATTGAAAATGGTGGAGGCGTAATAATCATGGGCGTCGTTTCAGGCGAGGAATCCGAAAGTAACAACGCTATTGATCTGATGAATGTGGTGTTGAATGCACAGATTTCAGGAGGAGAACCTGTCTTATCGGGCACTTGTACAAAGAGCATAAATCTCCTTCCAGGGGAATACACAGAATCGCCCGATGTTATCGATAATAATAATGCTACTGTTTATTTACAAAATGGTTTTACAGAAGGAGTTAAAATCATATACCATAACACTGATCACTTAGGGGATGTGGCTGTGGCACAGTTTCCTTTGGGTGCAGGGAGTATGGTCTATTTTGGTTGGGGCTGGTGGAATGCATTTCCAGTAGGTACACAAGATGGAGGCTGGTTAGCTTTGCTTGATGAGACCATAGAAATGCTATCAGCTAATGTAACAGAATTTACTATAGCTGGGCAAGTGCAAAACGCTGGCGGAGATCCTATCCAAGGTGTTGTACTTTCTCTTGATTCTGGAGAAAATACGGAGACTCTGCTATCTGATGAAAATGGGCAATTATTGTCAGAAGTTTCAGCCCTCGAGGTATACAAAATAAATCTAGATAAAAACATAGGTCTTGAAGAGGCAATAAGCTCTAGAGATTTAAGAATGCTTTCAAGGCATTTGCTAGGGATAGAAACATTCAAATCACCTTACCAATTCATAGCTGCTGACATCAATGGAGATGGAGTTTTAAATGTTTTTGATGAAATCCTAATGAAGAAAATATTGCTTCACGATCTGCAAGGCGATGAAATCTTGGCTCCAAACGTAAATTTTATTTCAAAGGCTTACTTTTTCAGCCCCAATCTAAGTCCTATCCAACAAAATTGGGACACTTTACAGGAATCTACGATTGATATTAATAACAGTACCTTGGACATAATTTTCATCAAACTAGGAGACATAGATTCCTCATTTAAGTAGAATTCTGACTATTTCACTATAATTTTTTGCTAGAAGGGTGGTAAGGAAGCGACCGTAGGAAGCTGTATGAGGCATCAGAATGCCGAAATACCGGAGCGAAGCGTAGTCCTTCTGGACGACACTTTTTCAGTGTCGACGACAGAGGGCTCGCCCAAATAATCTATTTACGCTTTGAAACGTTACTATGTCGGAAGAAAATTTTAAATTTGAAAAAAAAAACAATTGCGTTCTATAATCTGCATATTGATAGCCCTGCCTTTATTCGCCTTTGGACAAAAGGATTCTTTAGGACTACTCACAAAGAATTTCAAGTTTGAGGATGGAATTTACTTGTCTTTTGAAGATTTTAAGCAAAATGAACCTAGCATTTCATGGGATAGTGTATATGCTAGCCTGCATACCAATCCTCAGAATTTTATCACCCTTGTAGATACGATTCAATCAAAGGAAAAAAATGAGAAGCTCAATGGCTTATGGGGTTTCAGCCTAGCCGGTATTCCTTATGTAAATATCAATGTTATGAATGAAGCGGGCCTACAAAAGTACGTCGGCATCAAAGTTAGAGGCAGTATCTGCTATTATATTATGGAGGAAAAGTATCAGCAAACAGAAACCATAACTGCATATAATCCATTGACTGGTGTCCCTTTTAGACAGGCAGATATCGTCACTGAAAAGGAAAGGGAAAAACCATTTATGATGTCTTTTGAAACTGGAGAAATGGTAGAATTCAATCAAGAAAACTTCTTGGATTGGATCAAAGACGATGAGCAACTGGTCAAATCTGTAAAAAATCTAAGCCCACAAGATAGAGCGGACAAGCTTTTCAAAAGTTTACTGATTTATGTAGATAGAAATCCTGTTTATGTACCTGTTCGCGAATGAGAACGTATAAATATGCTTACTTAATAGATAATAGCATTTTTCTAGTTAATTGAACATAGTTAATTATATTTGCCACCTAATGAGCAAAGGCCGCACCATACTTTCTGCCAAACGATTGGAACTTACCTTAGATAGGCTGTGCTATAGTATCTTAGAAAATCATCCAAGTTTAGTAAAGACTGTTCTCATTGGGATTCAGCCTCGAGGAGTACTCTTGGCAGACAGAATATTTGAACGCTTGAAGGAATTATCTAGTCAAAGCGATATTCCATATGGTAAAATCGATATCACATTTTATAGAGATGACTTTCGTAAACGAAATGAACCCATTCGAGCGGCCAGCACAGAAATTGATTTTCTTGTAGAAAATAAAAATGTCATCTTGATTGATGATGTTTTATACACTGGGCGCACCATCCATGCGGCCATGTCAGCCTTGCAAGATTTTGGAAGACCTTCTAAGATAGAATTGATGTGTCTAATTGATAGGCGCTTTAATCGACAATTTCCAATTATGAGCAATTATGTCGGAATGGTTGTAGATGCCTTGAATGAGGCATACGTGCGTGTGGACTGGGGAGCAAAACAAGAACAAAGTGAAGTGAAACTATTTGCTAATAAAAAAGAAGCACAAGACTCATGATCAAATCTACATTAAGTAGTCAACATTTGTTGGGGATTAAGGATCTAAATGCCCAAGATATTAATTTGATTTTTGAAACTGCTGATAATTTTAAAGATGTAATTAATAGGCCTATCAAAAAGGTCCCTTCCTTAAGAGATATCACTGTCGCCAATTTATTTTTTGAAAATAGTACTAGAACCAAGCTTTCATTCGAATTAGCGGAAAAGAGACTATCTGCTGATGTAGTCAACTTTTCATCTGGAAACTCCTCAGTCAAAAAAGGTGAAACACTTTTAGATACTGTAAATAACATCTTATCTATGAAAGTGGACATGGTGGTGATAAGACATCCAGCACAAGGAGCACCACATTTTCTTTCGCAGCACATCGATGCAAATATTGTAAATGCAGGAGATGGTACGCATGAACACCCTACACAAGCTTTGCTCGATGCATATTCAATGAGAGAAAAGCTGGGTTCTCTTAAGGGTAAAAACGTAGCTATAATAGGAGATATTAGGCATTCTAGAGTCGCCTTGAGTAATATATTTTGTCTGCAAAAACTAGGAGCGAAAGTACGTGTCTGTGGCCCGCCTACTTTGATTCCAAAATACATCAGTTCTTTGGGAGTAGAGGTGAGTTATGATGTGCAGGAATCACTCCAGTGGTGCGATGTCGCCAATATATTGAGGATTCAATTGGAACGACAAAACATAAAATTCATCCCTTCATTGAGAGAATATGCGCTTCATTTTGGTGTACATAAACAGATGCTAGACCGCTTGGATAAACAAATCGTTATTATGCATCCAGGGCCAATGAATAGAGGGGTAGAGATAAGCAGCGAAGTGGCTGATTCAGAGCATGCTATTATTCTAGATCAAGTAGAAAATGGTGTCGCTATCAGAATGGCTGTATTGTTTTTATTAGCGGCTGCAAAGAGAGGTAACCAAGATTAGCGCCTAGATGTCAAAATAATAGGATTTATTAGTTATATTTGAAGCAATGAGGGGAGGTATGAACACACAAATAGGGTGTAAATACGTTCTTTTATTACATAAAAGACCATAACTACGCCACTATGCAAACGATTTTTCGCTTATTTACCCTATCCTTTTTCTTCCTTTTTTTAAATATTTCTACGTTTTATGCTCAAGATTGTGGAGCCAGCATCACCGAAAATAAAAAGGTGGCAGGAATCCATTTACTTGAAACTAAACAGGTCACTGTAGTAGTGAGAGGAAATTATTCCTATAGTATCGGTTTTGCGAATACGGAAGATGGAGTTGTTGCCAAGGTGTATTCTAGAGCAGGTCAAGAATTTAACCAGGGCGATGAGTTTATTTTTGTTGATAAAAGTAATACCAGAAAGAGTTATCGTTTTATCGATATGGGAGAGGTGGACAAAAATGGTAATGTCCCAGTGTACAAAAATACATTACAGATGGATTTAGCAGCACTGGATTGGATATCTTCTTCTTCCATTGTTTCCATTTATCTAAGAAACAATATCACTTTGGAAATGAGAAAATTGTCTTTACAAGCGAGTAGGCAGACGGAATTTAAGGCAAGTGCTAAATGTTTTTCAAGTCAGTTGGATAGATCAATGGTCAAGAATCAAACACTGTCCAATACAGAATTCAAAATTGGTGCTAACGCTAGTAAAGGGGCAATTGCTAAAGGAGGTGGAGGATCTGGAAGGCGAGTTACGGATATAAGCTTATTGAATGACCAAGAATTGGCAGATCTGAAAAAAGAGTTAGCTGAAACAAAGGATGCGTTGAGAGTTGAGATTCAAGAGGAAAAAGACAAGGCTAACAAGATAAAAGCTGCACTGCAAGACGAGGTGACTAAGGCAAGAGAAAACGCAGCCGAACAAAAAGCACTCTATGCCGAAGAAGTACTGCAAGCTCGTAAAGCTTCACAAGAGGAAATTGAGTCTTCCAAAACCAGTCTTGCCGTTAAAGTATCGGAATCAAAGCAGAACGCTGATGATGCGATGCAAAAGCTAGCTAGTAATGTAGAAGAAGCAAAGGTCAAAGCAGCGGAGGTGATCAAAAATGCTCAACTCGAATCGGCAGAGACGGTTGCTGCAGCAAGAACAAAAGCAGCGGAGGAAGTAAAAGTAATCAAGGAGAAACTAGAAGCTGCAAAACTGGAATATGCAGATGAAGTAGCCAGTGCTAGAGAAAATGCTAATTCAGAGTTGTTGAGAATACGTGAAGAAACTGCTCAAACTATTGCAGAAGCAAGAGAAGTAGCTAAAGTAGAAAAAAATAAGACGGTTGAGGATGTTGTAGATACCAAAAAGACAGCCTCTCAACAGATTTTAGAGATCAAAGAAAATACGGCTGAAGAGATCGCAAGAATCCGTGAAAAGGGAGTCTTAGAAAAGCAAAATTTAGCTTTCGAATTGGCGGAGTCACGGAGAAAGAGTGTAGAAGAAACAGCGCTGATCAAAGAAACCCAAGCTACTGAAATCGCTGACCTAAAAGAGCGTGCAGCAAAAGAAAAAGAAAAAACAGCATTAGAGGTGGCTGAATCTAGGCAAAAAGCAACCGAAGAAATTGCCAATTCACGAGACGTAGTAGCTAAAGAAAAGGAAGCAGCCGCTGAGGAAGTAAAGACCACCCGTGAAAAAGTAAGCCAAACAGTTCAGGAAATAAAAGCTGCAGAAGCGGATGAAATCGCTAAAGCAAAGGAGGCATCTGAAGAACAGAAAACCATAATAGCCACTGAGGTAGCGGAAGCGCAAAAGCGAGCGCAAGCTGAAATGCAAAAAATTGAAACTGAATTAAAGTTAGCTTTAGAGGAAGCAAAGAAAAAAGAAAAAGAAATCAAGATGGCTTCTTCAAACGAAGTCCAAGAGGCAAGAGAAAGAGCAAGTCAAGAAATAAACAACGCTAAACAAAAATCCGTGGAGGAAGTGAAAGAAGCAAATACTTCTGCGGAAAATGCAAAAGTAAAGTATGCGGATGATGTTGCTACAGCCCAAAAGGCTGCTAAGGAACGAATGGAAAAAATTCAATCTGAAGTAGCAGAACGTATTATGGCGGCTAAGTCTAAGGAAAAAGAAATGTCGGAATTTAGTACCAAAGAAGTTATTGAAGCAAAACAAAATGCAGCAGCTGAAATATTAAAAACGCAAGAAGAAGCAGCCAATGAAATAGCTAGTATTAAAAATCAAGTAGTAAGCGCTATAGAAG
>CAYZUW010000149.1:0-9529 GCA_964481325.1 uncultured Saprospiraceae bacterium | reverse complement strand
TAATTAAATGTTAAGTACAACATTTGCATATATAGAAAATATATAAATAATTGTAATATAACACACTAAAAACCTTATGGAAGTAAATTCATCATACCAAATTCAAGATGCTCCTTTCAATTTACATTTAGGAAGAATGGTCAAGGAATACATCGAAAAAGAAACCACCTACACGAAGACAAAGGTAGCAGAAAGAATGGGATTAACACGTACTTGTTTTAGTAGTAGACTTAGCTGCCCTCATTATGGGAATGTACACGATTTGATGAAAATTTCAATCTTTTTAAAGAAGGATTTTCTTTCACCTGCTCTAGATATCGTTCGCAATGACGGTGTTGTAACGAAGAGATTGTATTCTGAAAAAGAATACAACGAAATTCAAATGAAATTTGCACTTACTGAAAAGAAATTATACGAGAAAGACAGAGAACTAAACCTAACGCATGAGTTACTTGAAAAGTACCGCATGGTAGGTGGTCAATAAGAAATAATAAATAAACATCTTTAATTCAAATGGGTAGCGATTTAATGAGCGCTACCCATTTTTTTTGATAGAGTGCTAGACTAGAATGAGCTTTTTCTAGAGATGTTTTTTATATTTCAGATAGAAGACTAGTAGGCTGCGTACTTTTTATCCGTAAGCGTATGCAAGAAAGTGACTA
Organism: uncultured Saprospiraceae bacterium; assembly: GCA_964481325.1. Lineage (GTDB taxonomy): Bacteria > Bacteroidota > Bacteroidia > Chitinophagales > Saprospiraceae > JALZVN01. The sequence goes on along the minus strand of CAYZUW010000149.1, from coordinate 8,867 downwards.
GATCTGCTTTTTCTTGTTCATTCAGACCTAAAGGGCGAACTAAGGCGCTTTTGTTTTTATGTTCAAATCCACCTTTGTCATAATTTTCTACAATCGATTCAAGGCTTACATAACTTCCATCGTGCATATATGGACCAGTGACGGCTACATTTCTCAGGCTAGCCACTTTGAATTTTGCTCTGTCTGATTCCTTTGACGTAACCAATTTGCGCCCTTGGTCTGTATAAGTCTCCTTTGTGCCATTGTTTTCAAATTGATGATTAGTGAAAAACACTCCTTCATGACAAGAGCTGCAATTTGTTTTTTCAGAATGAAATAATATCCTTCCTCTTTCTTCCGCCGCAGAAAGCGCTAATTTATCCTTAAGATACGCATCATACTTGCTATCGCCAGAGATAAGTGAGCGCACGTACAAGCCCAAGGATCGGGTCATCACAAAAGGGTCCAGTGGGCGACCATAGGCAGCTTGCGCTTCTGCTTGTAGCGTATCATTAGCAGCCAAACGTTTGGTGAGGGCCAATGCACTGATAGCCATCTCCTTATGGTCTTCTATGGGTACTAATGCAAAGAGGTCAAGCTTTTTCACGCCACCATCTTTATTGAAATAGGGGACATAGGCTACATTTAATAAGCTTGGTGCATTTCTTGACCCGAATGCGCCACCTACTCCCTTACTGAGAGGTATGGTATCACTAAAGGCATACTCTGGAAGGTGACATGAAGCGCATGAGATGGTAGAGTCTAAAGATAATTGAGGGTCAAAGAAAAGCTTCTTGCCTAAGGCTAAGCGTGCTGCAGTGACTTGGTTGTTGGTAGGATATTCTATGTAGGGGTAATGTTCTGGGGGCTGTATCAAATTAGAAACGTCATCTGCTTTTTGGCACCCTAGTAAAAGGAGTACATAAAAAAAACAGATGACGTTCTTCATATAAATAGTAAACTTGAAGGCACAAGTTCTAAAAAATTATGCTAAAAGCCTCAGTATAATTGGCTAACATTAAATCAGCTAAAGGTTTATTGTCTCCTACGTGTGTCACCTCACCTGTAGATAAATCTGCTCCACCGAAGAGAGCTGCTAAATCAAAGCGAAGTGTAATATTATCATCTGCTTCAGACAAATTTACTTGACTTGGAGAATTTAGTATAGCATAAAAAGCATCGTTGCCTAAGTGGTATTCCACCGCTTGATCTGGCACTCCATCTGCATCCGTGTCTACCATGCCATCGATTCGTAAGAATTTATACCCAGCATTCCAAGACCAGTGCATAGATGGCTCTTGCATACCTAAAGGGTCTCCTACTGGTCGAGTCGTAAAGTCTTCTTCAGGTAGTGCATTGATAGCTGCATTGACCCCTACACCAAACGAGAGGTCGTAAGTACCTGCTTGCGTTTCAGGTAAGCTGATGCTATTCAAAGCAGTGCCTATGACAAAGAAGTCTTCAGATGCAACTGTTTCAGCACCCGTAAGCGAAATGTCTCCAATATAAAACTGAGCCACATTGACTTGAAGCGCAGTTCCATTAATATCATAAGTGGAGCCAGCCGTCAAAGTTTCGCTTCCTACTCTCATTTGTAGATCCAAGGTAGGGGTAAGCATGACCGTTCCTTCATCGGTATCGTCGTCACAGCTTAAAATAATAACTCCAAATCCTAGGAGTGCGAATAGTAAATAGAAATTTTTTTTCATACTAAATTATTTAATTATTGAGTTCTTTAAATTATTTGATAACGTAATTACTTGTGGAATTTGCGCCACACTATGTGTTGATGGTACAGAGATGATATCATAAATGTCACCACTATCTGAGACAAATAAATCTACTAAATCTATATTGATATTTACTATTTGCTCATCTCCCTCTTCGTTGGCAAAGCTAAAAGCATTGTCTATTTTAACCTCTTGAAATGCATTATTACTGCCTAGATGTAAGGCGATACCTTGTTCTAAATCTGGATTGCTAGTGTCGATATTGATTCTCCCTTCTATGCTTGCGAATATGTAGGACATCCAACCCTCTCCATCCCAATAGTCTCCCACTCTACCTAAAGGATGACTCACAGGGTAGTCACTAGGCGTAGTTTCGTTCATTTCGGGACTTATCCCAATATTGAATTGAACCGATTGGAAATCCCCTGGAGCTACTCCAGCTATAGCGTACAGGTACCCTTGCTGTGCACTAGCTTCGTCTCTAAATGTATTAGTCATTTGCAGATAATCTACTTCCTGCAAAATCAATTCGTTACCATCTGAGGTTCTCAAAGCTAAATCTGACATGTACATATCGAAGCGAGAAAATTCAAATTGTTCTCCTGTTGGGTACTCATATAGCCTGCCCATACTCAAAGTTTCACCATTATACATTAGATTAAATCTCAAGCTTAAGACATTTCCTCTCGGTGGAGTCAGCTCAAAAGAACCAATTACCTCTTCGATTTGATTACCCTCAGCATCCTCTGCTCTAACCTCTATATCCATCATAGTTGATTCACTCACCTCCAGTACAGCATTGGTATTGATTTGGATGGTCTCTTCATTGGCAAATTCGCTAAGAATGAAAACCAATTGACCAGTGGTCGTATTTCTTATACTGACCAAATAGGATTGGATCGGTGTACAAGCGGAAAATTCTACGTCTAAAGGTATGTCCTCACCTGAAGCAAACTGCATATTAGCAGCAGGGCTAGAAATTCTTGCATTTAGAGTACAATTGGTTTCCACATCGTCGTCATTACAAGATTGTAGATTCAATCCCATGCCTAGTATTAAAAGACTTAATAAGAGGTAAAATGTTCGCTTCATATTAGATAAAAGGTTCACGGTTGGATATTTGTTGTTTCAGTGTCTAAAAATAATAGTCTTATGTTTGATATTTTGCACGAAAGTATCTAAATCGGAGCAAATGACCGTGTAATGTCATTAACATAAAGTCCTTGCCCATTTTTTGACTAAGACGAACACTAGGTTACCTTTGGGCAATTAAGCCTTTTTTGCTTATTTTGTGCCTTAACTTTAATAAGCAATTATAATTAAAAGGCTCAAAATCAACACATTACGAAATGTTTAAAAACCTAAAGTCACTATTTGTTAAGGAGGATGAGGTAAAACCAGACGAAACACCTCAAAATGACGTCAATCAGGAGCCAATTACTGAAGAAAACATTAGCGCGGAATCAGTAGCTACTGCAGAGGTACATAATCAGTCAGAAGAAGAGGTAGTCGACGTATCCAATGTTGACGTTACAGGGGAGGTTAGTGAAAAATTTATGAATATCTTATTGGGAGCCATCAATAAAAATAATCAGGAGGGTTTTGACTATATAGAGTTCAAACAGTCTCTACAATCTCTTTCCGAAATGAATATGGATGAGCAAACCAAAATTCAATCTGCTTATGCGATGGCTAAAACCATGGGTGCAACCAAGGAAAAGTTGATCCAGACAGCTAACTACTATCTAGGCATCTTATCCAAAGAGAGTGAAAAGTTTAGTGCAGCGGTATCTAGCCAGATGAATAAGCAAGTTGGGTCAAAGCAGACTCGGCAAAAGGATATCGATCTAAGTATCCAAAACAAAACCAAACAGATAGAACAACTCACCAAAGAGATCGAATCTCTAAAAATAGATTTAGAAAAAACCAGCAAGGCTATCGCATCAAGTGAGGTTAAAGTTTTAAAAACAAAAAATGACTTTATGAGTACTTATGATTTGTTGAAGCACAAAATCAATAAAGACATTGAGTTAATTGAAAAATATACATCTTAATTTTACAATCAAATGAGTACATCAAAACCAAAATCATTTTGGAAAAAACCCGAGGGAGTTGTTGGCGGCATCTTCTTAGTTGGGCTTATCGCTGTCATAGGAATAGCAGTCGCTGGTATCTTAATAAATTTTGGATCTATAATGTCTATCGTGGGTATGGTGGGCATCTTAGGGACAGCGCTCTTTCTTGCGGTTGATAAGAAGGCTAGGAATCTTGTTTCCTATATGTATAAAAGTGCCATGCGGTGGATTACTGGCTTATTTATTACCATAGATCCAATCGCAATACTTAAGTCTTATATAGAAGACTTGAAAAGTAATTTGCGCAAAATGAATAAGCAAATCAGCCAGTTGAGAGGCCAATTGCATAAACTCAAAGAAGTTATTCATAACAATAAGAAGGAGATTGCAAGCAATCTCGAGATGGCCTCTAAAGCAAGAGACAACGACAAGCGCAACGTAGTTATTCTTAAATCTAGAAAAGCAGGAAGGCTCAAAGAGTCTAATATGCGTCTGGAGGATTTGTACAAAAAGATGGAGGTGCTTTATCGTGTCTTAGTTAAAATGTATGAGAATTCAGAAATTCTCGCAGAAGACATCAAGGATCAAGTGATGGTGAAGGAACAAGAATACAATGCCATCAAAGCGAGTAATTCTGCCATGAAATCTGCGATGAGCGTTATCTCTGGTGATCCAGACAAAAGAGCCATGTTTGACACGGCTATGGAAGCTATTGCAGATGATGTATCTAATAAAGTAGGAGAGATGGAGCGATTCATGGAGGTGTCCTCAGGCTTCATGGATTCTATTGATTTGCAAAATGGGGTGTTCGAAGAAGAAGGTCTCAAGATGTTAGAGAAGTGGGAGAAGGAAGGAGATTCCCTTTTATTAGGAGATGATAAGCTGGATATCTTGGACAAAGCGAATGATGATTCTCAAGAGCTGGATATAAGTGAACCAGTGAAGACAGAAATAAAAGTAGATAGAGAGAATCAATACGATGGCTTTTTTGATTAGAGCCATCTTTCAAATCATAAACGGAAATAACAAAAAATAAAAATATGGCAACGAGATTAACAACATTTTCAAAGTTTCTTATCACCATGATAATCATGGGATTGTTGGGCGTTGGGCTTTGGTGGTTTTTGAATAACACCGATGCAGGACAAGGCGTGGTTAACAAGGTAGAAGAAAAGACAGGAAAAAGTACAGGGGTAAATGGTTCGGGAGACAGCGGAATTGCTTCTAGCAAAAATGATAAGTCAGGTAATGTTTTAGGAGGTAAGAAAAATACCAGTTCATCTGATGATGATGTGCTTAAGGTGCAAATGTTTACCTGGGGAGGAACTGCCCCTGGATTATATTTCAATGAAGGAGCAGAAGCCAGTGAGCGTTCTCGGTTTTTCAAAGAATATGGAATCAAGGTAGAGTTTGTTTTGATAGACGACTTTGACGGAACTAGAAACGCATGGATAGCTGACGAGGTGGATGTTCTTCACAATGAAGTAAGCGCCATGAACACAGAAATGGAAAGACTAGCTCCACACAATCCAAAAGTATTTATGCATATGGATTGGTCCCGTGGTGGAGATGCTGTGATAGTTAAGCGAGGCATCAATACAGTAAATGATCTTCGAGGTAAGACGATTGCTTATGCTGGCTTTACGCCTTCAGTGACTTTCTTAGCGTACATGTTGGAATCAGCAGGTATGTCTTTCAATGATGTAAAACTACAAGAAGTGCCACTTCCAAGTGATGCTGCCAATGCTTTCAAAGGCGGAAAGGTAGACGCTGCTATTGTTTGGAGTCCAGATGATGAGATTGCGGTGAGAGAGACACCAGGTTCCAAAGTACTCCAGTCTACACGAGAGGCTAGTAATATCATCGCGGATGTATATATGGTCAAAGACGCTTATCTTAAAAAGAACAGAGACAAGATTGCCAAATTTTACGAAGGCTGGATGAAAGCTGTTTCAGAGATCAACGGCAATGCAGGCAACAAACAAAAAGCAGCTAAAATTTTGGCCGAAGTAACTGGCTTGCCTACTGGAGATGCGATGGGTATGATCAACAATGTTCGCTTGACAAACCACGGAGACAATGTCAACTTCTTTGGGCAGAATACCGCTTTCAAAGGGATGACAGGGGAGAAACTATATACTAAGATGGGAGAGACTTTTGAGGCATTGAAGCAGGCACCTGCTAAGCGTCCATCTTGGAGAGCACTTGCATATCCGACTGCTGCTACTTCCTCTAGTTTAGCAGGAGCGATACACGCAGCGGAAGGTGCACCTAAGTTCAAACCAGCCACTGCGCAGGACAAAGTGAAGCCAGCGATATCTGCAAAGCCGATTAGTATCAGTTATCCCACTGGACAATTTCAGTTGGGCGAAAATGCAAAAACGCTTATAGATCTCCAATTTGCGGAAATAGCAAAAGTGTATGGCAACACCCGTATCCGTGTCGAGGGGAATACCGATAACGTGGGCAACAGAGCATCCAATCAGACCTTGTCCGAAAAGAGAGCACAGTCTGTCGTTAATTATTTAAAGTCAGAATACGGCATGCCAGCCAACAGATTTATCATCGTGGGCAATGGCCCTGACAAGCCCGTCAAAGGCTGCGAACAAAATCAAAACGAGGCTTGCAAGTCTAAGAATAGAAGAACAGAGTTTCAGTTAGTAGCTGGTTAAAATATTTTGGGGCCTACCCCGACAAAGATTATAGCCGAAAAGGGCTATTAATCTTTGTCGGGGTCGCTATGTTTCGTAGCTCGCAATTCTGCTCGGTCCATAGAAAAGCGCTGAAAAGATGCGCTTTTCTCGGTTTTTTTAAAAAAAAACCGACGGACTGCCACAAAAAAGCCGCAATAAAATTGCGGCTTTTTTGTGGCACTACTGCACAGCGCTAGTCCATTTCTGTTAAATTTAAAGCATGATGAAATCACTTTTCAAATTAGGAAGTAAACTTGATGGTCGTTCTAGATGGATCTTGGAGATAATAGGATTTCTTTTACTCCTATTCGTTTGGTTTTTGATTACCTACGCTAAACCGAAACCTGTCGACCAAGAATTACTCTCTGCAAGTGAAAAATCAGAAATACAACAATTCGTTACCCAAGACACCATCAGTGAAAAAGGAGTAGAATGGTTGGCTGCCAAGAGGGGAGATGCAGCACGAAGTACAGGCCCATTGAGTTCTGATGAAGTATACAACTTATTTAGATCTAGAGGGCATAATGCGATTGGAAACAATACACTCAGTGCTGCCGAGTTAATCTACTTTGGGAATAGACGTGCCAATCCAATCGTGAGGCCTGGTATTTTACCCAGTCCGGGTTCGGTGCTCAAGGCATTCCCAGATTTAGTCTCTTCCAATAAATTATTCAAGAACATGTTTCGTTCTATTGGCTTGAATCTAGCAGGTTATGTAGAGGCTATTCTCTTGGCGATCCCTATAGGATTTTTGATAGGGCTGCTTCCATTTTTTAGAGGATTGTTTCAAAGACATGTCGATGCAATTAGATATGTGCCAATCACTGCGGTGACTGGAATCTTCATTTTGTGGTTTGGATTAGGAACAGACATGCAAGTCCATTTCTTAGCCTTTGGTATTATGATCTATTTGCTACCCGTGGTAGTGCAGCGGATTGATGAAGTAGACAGCGTATATACTAAGACGGTATACACCCTTGGAGCTACCGATTGGCAGACATTCAGGAGTGTGTATTTTCCGGCCGTAGTGAGTAGGCTATCGGATGACATCAGAGTATTGACGGCTATCTCTTGGACCTATATCATCGTAGCAGAAGGATTAGGAGGGCAAGGAGGATTGGGTTCACTGATATGGAGAATAGGGCAACGCCAAGGTAGGGTAGATAAAACCTTTGCCTTACTTTTAATCATTATCCTAATAGGAATACTACAGGATAAACTATTTGTATACCTCGATAAAAAATTCTTTCCCTACAAACACCAAATTGTAAATAAATATGGCCCTGCCAAAACCAAAACCATCGTCGACGATATTTTTAGTTTCGCTGGAATTATTGTTACCGGATTGCTTGCAGTGATTTACGTCTTGTTTTTCATCAACCAATTTACCCACTGGTTTATGATTGACGAACAACCCATCTTGTCTTATTACTTTGGAGACACGAGTACGGTGATTCACTTTTTAGCATTCTGCACTGGAGCATATTTATTATATTCATTTATAGAAAAAAGAAGATAATGCAATTTTTTAGAGACTTAGAATCTGAATTAAGAGAAGGGATTGATAAGATTATTAAGCATCCTTTTATTAAACGGATTGATGACGCTTGGCTCAATAAAGAGCAGCTAAAATATTTCGTAGAGCAGTACTATATTTACTGTACCTACTTCCCCCGTTTTTTAGCCGCCGCTGCTGCCAATATACCCGACGACAAAACCAGAATGCCTATTGTAGAAAACTTGTGGGAAGAACATGGAGAAGGAAAGTTATCTCTTTCACATCGCATCCTATATGAGAAATTTGCCCTTTCTTTAGGATTAGACAAAGAACATCTGTCGAATGTAAAGCCTTTGCCAACGACTCAGATTTGCTGTGAAAATCTGATTAACCTCTGCCACGATGGCCACTTCCTAGAAAGCCTAGGTGCATTAGGACCAGGCACAGAATTTTTCACCAATGAAGAATACAGTATCATTCAACGAGGTCTAAAGAAATATGATTTTCTAACTGAGGATGACATCTACTTTTGGACAGTCCATATCTCGCTAGATGAAGATCATTATTCCGAAATGCTAGAAGCCATAGAACCATGGGCAGAAAAATTAGAAAATAGATATCTAATAAAGTCAGGTGCAAAAAAAGCCATCGACCTAGAAATACTTTTTTGGGACGGCCTAGAAGATAATTTGCCAGGAAGGTAGTTTGAATTATAAATGATGAGTTATGAATTATGAATGCCAAGCTAGAAATGGAGAGTTAAACTAACTATGTGCTAGTAATAGATTTTAACTCTTGCGGGACTGTCATTTTTTTTTATTGTGGGATGACATTCTTTTAGCATGCAAATAGAATTCATTTAAACTGATAATTTGCTAGCACTATATAAAAA
>CAYZUW010000148.1:0-9576 GCA_964481325.1 uncultured Saprospiraceae bacterium | reverse complement strand
CTATAGGGATGCGGTGGAAATTGGGAAAAAAAATAAATAATTTTGATGGATTATTTAAGCTGTGAAAAATTCGACAGTTAAAATTTAGAAAGCCAAAAAAATGCATAAAACCTTTTAGAGTACAACAATATTACTTGTTAATAATTGCGTATTCATAATTGAATTTATATCACATTACCACTAAACAAAATCCAAGCATGAGAATACTAAAGTCTACTTTCAGCATTATTCTATTTATTACTTATTCATTTGTATTCGCGCAAGAATCCAATGTTGAAGAAGTGAAAAATCAAGCAAGTATCGAACGGCATCAACTAGGATTTTCGATTGACTTGAATAAGAATATCAGCCTACTTTACAGAAATAGAAAACCGAACAATCTGTCCATTAGAGCAAATCTAAATGCAAAATCATCTGCCTCATTTATAGATACAAATCTTACGAATTTTACTTTATGGCTTACCCTAAGTGGAGGAGTAGAAAAACACCTTCTAACCAAAAAAAAGGTAAGTGCTTACTTTGGAGCAGAAGCAAGCGCCAGGTCTTTAATTTATGGCTTTGGAATTAGAAGAACTAGTTTAGTATTGTCTGGACTAACAGGTGTGAAACTTCGAGCAAATGATAAAATTTATTTTTTTGCAGAAGCGCTATTTGGTTTAGAATTCAATTCGACTGTACGCAGTCCAAGTATATTTTGGACTGTACGAAATTCTAATAATTTTAATTTTGGAGTTTTTTATACGCTTGGGAAAGCAGTGTGAATTTATAATTCGAAAACGAAACACTCTTACACTTTGCCATTTATCCACATCTAAAAAACATTGAAAATTGCACATTGAAAATTGACACATTGAAAATTGACACATTGACTACCCATACAATTCCACCTTCACCTGTCCTCTTTCAAATCCTTGTAATAATAGCTTCTCTTCTGCCTCATCTACCATATTTTGCCAACCACAAATGAGAAACTGGACATCTTCCCGAAAATCTCCGTATTGCTCTTGGTAAATCTTATGCACATATCCTTTATGCCAAGATACATTAGAATCCGTAGGCAGCACCTCTTCCCGTGACAAAGCGATAGAATAAGAAAAAGAAGCTTCTTGTTCCACTAATTTTTGAAACTCTTCTAGATAGAGAACATCTTCTTTCTTGCGCGTACCAAAGATGAGATGAATTTTTCGATGTGGAATATTTTGTGCATATATATTTTGCACCATAGATCGAAATGGGGCTACCCCTGTCCCCGTGCAGATCATTACTAAATCCCTTTCAATAGGTTTTTTTAAAGTAAACACCCCTGCTGGTTTTTTGTAGGTAAGTGTGCTACCCACTTCTACAGCATCAAATAAGTAAGTCGTCCCAAGGCCACCTTCCAATTTAACGATACACAATTCAAACACACCTTCCTCAGAAGGCGCATTCGCGATAGAGTAAGAACGCCATCTTTTTTGACGGGTCTCATGTATTGGAAGATCTAAAGTAACGAACTGACCTGGTACAAATGAAGCCTCACCCCCTTTGACAGCCTGCAACCAAAATCGTCTGGTTGTTGCAGTTTCATTTACTATTTTAATCACCTTGGCTTCATTCCACTTGGGCATCTACAATATCATTTGTTGGTAAGGAATAACAGTTCCAAAACCTTTTGTTTGGCAATATTTTTTAAGTGCTTCGTACCCTCCATGAGAGGTTAACATTGCAAAGTCTCCACCCCATGCTCCGAGTGACTTAGCTACCCCATCCAAATCAGCAAAGTGTACGTCTTGCACCTTTGGCATTCCGATAATGTTGGAGATGATGCTTTCATGCTCGCGGATACTCTCCTCAAAATCACTCAAAGATCTAGCCCCTAGGATATTATCATTCAACTCTTCCACTTCCGCAATAGCATGCGGTTTTTTATTTTCATTCTGGAGCGCTCGATAATTCTTTATCCCCTCTCTACTATTTTGTTTTTGCTCGAGATAAACAAAGTAAATATTATCTTTAAAAATAGGATTGAAATCTATTTCTTCATATCTCGGCAAAGGGCTATTTATTTTATAACGCAATGGTCCACTAGCTCCTGCGCAGGCAATGTCATATCCTGAGCCTCCAAACACGTGCTCTGCCAATCCATACGGATTAACCTCCGCCCAAGTCGCCATGTTGTATATCAAGGTCGAACTCGTCCCTAATCCCCAGTAGCGAGAAAAATTTATTTGGTGTACAAACTCCCACTTTGTATCTGATGAAAATGCTTCTTTATTATGTTTAGCTAGATAAATTAAGATGGACAAAAATCGTTCTGCCACTGCCTCATCCGTAGTAGATAAAACACTTGGCTTATCCATATCAAATTGACCAGCAAACCACTCTTTCCCTCGTTCATCCAGACTGCGACATAGTACCACACGTCCCTGAGAAGACGACTTAGATACAGACATATTCTGACCGTACCTACACGGTAAGGCTATCGCCGCCGCGCCGTCTAGCACTAGATACTCTGCGGTGAGCAGCAGTTTTCCATGTGCATGAAAAGTGGATTGACTTTGCAAAGGAATGTTTTATTTACTTAGTAACTTGAACCCTAGTCTGGGTAGAGGGATTACCACGTTGATTATCTAAAAAAGAACGCACACCAGAGAAAGACACGACACGCTCTTTGAAGTGTGCTATAGTCAATTCAGCTTCCTTCTCACTTGCCTCCAGATGATTCAAGATATTGAGTAGGTGCATTTTCATGTGTCCCTTTTGTATCCCCGTAGTGACGAGGGATTTTATCGCTGCAAAATTTTGCGCTAAGCCCGTCGCTGCGATGACCATCATCAATTCTTCTGCATTGGGATTTCCTAGCATATCTAGAGAACGTTTAGCCATAGGGTGAGACTTGGTCAATCCTCCTACTGTACCAATCGCAAGGGGCAATTCTACCCAAAAGGTAAAAACTCCGTCTTTCACTTCACAATAGCTAAGGCTTTTATATTTACCTGTTCGGCTTGCATAGGTATGCCCACAGGCTTCTATGGCGCGAAAGTCATTGCCAGTTGCTAAGACTACCGCATCCACTCCATTATATATTCCTTTATTGTGCGTCGTGGCGCGAAAAGAATCGATGTGTGCAATATTCACCGCCGTCTCAAATCGTTTTGCCAAGGCTTGCTTTTCTGACTCCGTCAAGGTCTCATCCAATTTTGAAACTGGACAGGATACAGATGCGCGCACGATACAGTTAGGGGTATAGTTAGACAAGATAGACATCACGATTTCTACTTGCTGTTCAGCTGGTTCAAAACCATCATAGGTATTGATTCGCTTTGTCCAGGCTTCTGACATAGACTCCAATACAGAGTTTATAAAATTTGCACCCATCGAATCACAGGTCTCAAAGTATACCTTGATTTGATAGTAGCCTGCTTGCTCTTCAGTAAAGTCTAATAATTCCACATCTGTAACTCCACCTCCACGTGCTTTCATACTCGCTGTCAAGGCTGACACATCATTCAATAATGCACTTTTTATCTTATCAAAAAATGAGGTCAGTTTCTGTTGATCACCATTCCATATAAAATGTATTTGACCGATCTTGGTCGTAGATATCACCTCCGCTTTAAAGCCCCCTCTATTCATCCAATACTTTGCTGCGCTACTCGCCGCCGCTACTACAGAGCTTTCTTCTATCACCATAGGGACACAATAGGTCTTACCATTGATAACCATATTGGGAGCTACTCCATAGGGCATCGGAAAATTGGAAATAGTATTTTCACTAAATCCATCAAGTACCTTTTGCTGCGCAGCATTGCCATGCCAGTAGCTTTTCAGTTCCTTAGTCACCGCATCAGGATCCTTAAAAAAATTCTCTACTATCCATTTGATTTTGCCTCGCTTGGATAGCTTCGAAAATCCAGATATCGTCTTTTCACTCATTGCTTAATAATAATTCCTTTTTTAACCCTGTTTAGCTGTTTAAAATAAAAATTGCACATATAATAAACAAATAAACGCATAAACAAATAAACACCTTCCAGCTATTTCACCTTCAAATACGCTTTAGCCAAAGCCAAGCCTTGTATTTGTGCCTCCGTGTATGCCCTCAATTCGTCGATACTCTCCACGGCATATTTCAAAAACCCTGAAGCTTGTCCGTAGATACCCTTTGGATTCAATCTCGACATTAGGTAGTATCCATCCACAAAACTCTTTACGCCTCCAGATATAATATACTCCTTACACGCCATATCGTCCCCGAGTAAAAAGTGTAATTTGTTGATATAGCTCACCATGTCCTCTGCAGTATGACCGACCAATGCTAAATTACTAAATATTTCTTGCCGCATCGTATCTCCGCGATACAATTCTAGTTTGGCAAAGTTAGTTCCGCCCATAGCACCGAATTCAATCGCCGCGATAGGGAGCTGCATCAATTCCTTTAAAGACTCAGGCCCCATGCCTTGCCCCACTTCTTTAACAATGATTTTATGCGACACCTTATCCAGCAATCGCTTCACCGTATCCAATGGACTTCGCACAAATCTATCCCCCTCTGGTTGTAACCATTCTTGCATAGGATTCACGTGTACCACCAAACCATCCACCTCTAGCTTCTTGAGCATTTCATCCAGCAGATGCAATTTATCCTCAGCTAGCAATTCCTCTACCTGCGCCACACCCAAATTAGCAAAAAACGGCACCTCATAACCCATATGTGGACGCATCTTAAAATCATGCAGATAAGTATCCTCCGTCAACAATTTACGACAAGAACCCAATCCCATTCCAAGACCATATTCTCCACACACTTTCGCAAGATTAGTATTGATTTTATTGGCTAGTTTCGTACCGCCCGTCATGGATGAGACCCACAGCGGCGCCTTCATCTTCTTTCCTACAAAAGTCAGCTCCTCCACTGCTCCTTTCTCCGGATGCGCTGCCAATAAAGGCTCATAATAAAAGCGCTCATCCTTCAAATCCTTCATTACCTGAGACTGGAATGCCATCTCAATATGATCCTGTTTTCGGCTACTTGCCGTAGGATCATCTTGTCCCGCCCCCTTTTCGTATTCCTTATGTAGCTTATTCTTCTCCATTCAGTCTGTAAATTTACCGATTCACCATGAAAAACAGGCTATCCTTGGTAATGTTTACCCCTATTTGAGCAATTAAGCCCGTTTTGAACGGATTTTACGCGAAACATCTGACTGTGAGGTAAGGGCGATCCCGCAGCGAGCCCATTCTCCGCCTTACCCGGCTTTCCGTTGCACTTCAGTCGGGGAGTCGTCGAGTGGTCTAGCCGCGGGCGGGTCATCCGCTTGTACTCCCTATCCTAGAGGACTATTCAGGATATGGCTACTTTGTATTCGCTCATCCGCTCATCCTGCAGTAGCCATTCCTTCATTAGTCCTCTAGCACAGCTCGTATCGCTTCTACCCCTATCGCGGTTTGGTTCTCCTAAGATTAAAATGGATTTTGAGTATACATATTCCTTTTTGCCGCATCGATTAACAACTTATTTAAATCAACCATTTTTACTAGGTTGTGTTGTATCAATACACGTACTAAAAACTACAATGGATAACCTAACTATTAAAAACATTCGTCTATCAAACTATTTTTTCTCCTTTGCACCTGTCTTATTTTATCTGCCTGTTATCAAGAAGAAATTGAAGATGGACGTATATTAGAAGAAGGAAGGTGCCAATTAATCTAGCGAATCTTAAAAATTTATTTCCTTGAGTATTCAAAAACTCTAAGGTTTAAAAAAAATAGGTTTGCAATCTTTTACAAGTATTGCTTCACCTTAATCGTAAACCCAATGCTCATTCTTCTCGTCTCTTTCATCCACGAATAGTCTAACAGATTTCTACCGCTGCTAACGAGTCCATTCCAAGAACTAACAAATTTCAGAACCTGAAATATTCTGTAAGTTCTCAGAATAGACTCACTAATCAATCATCTCAATATTTCAACGCAATCATGCCACTACAAAAACATTCGAAACCCTACTTCAACTCCAACACTTACTACGCTTTCTTTCAAATCGCTTCTTCGCAAATTGTTCAATTGATAATTAGCTGTCATTTGAAAAAAGAGGGAAAAATTATCTGCGATGCGATAGTTACCACCAGCACTAATAAAACTGATGAAATTAATTTTATTTATATTTTCCTCTAGATTAATCCCCAAGCCTCTAGTTTCATCTGGATGAATCTCAAATATCTTTGTTCCTTCATAAAAACTAGGTATGACACCTAATTCGAAATAAGGTTCACAGGCTCCTCTAGAAGTAAAATATTTAATACCTATCGGAACTTGTAGCAAATTGTATTGCACCTTATATTCAAAGCCTTCTGCATCATCTACTCTTAAAGTTTTTTTTTTACAATGTCATTTACATCTTGATCAAACTCAATCCTTTCTACTGAAGTAATACTATATCCTGGATTCGAAAACCGAACACCTGTTTTCAACAACAAACTCCCATTAAGACCAAAATTAAAATTCAATCCTGCCTTGTAGTTTAATTTAAATGATTCGGAAGTTATTCTATTCTCAACTTGCTCTTCTACAGAGGAATCAAGAGTAGATATAAGTCGATAGCCAATATCTCCAGAAAAAACAATGTCTATAGAGTTGGCTCTTTTACTTTTATACCCATTTTGGGCATGTGAATTATAAACGAAAGATACGGTAGTGAAAAGAAATACAATTGTGATAAGTTTAAGGTTCTTCATAATCATTAGAATTTGTTTCCCTCTAAACTAAGATTTGAATACCTCTAGTATTTTTGATTTGCTTAACAGTTGTCACTTCAACACTATTGAATATTTCAAACTTGACAAATGTAAACTACTTAGCAATCTCAAATATTAGCAGGCGCTCCTTCATGCTACTTTGATACACAAAAAAACATAAGGAATAGAATTCTATAAGAGCTATAGCTTCATGTCTGTAAATGAAAAACACATTTTATCACAAAAAATATAAAATCACATATGCCAGACTTAAAAATAAAACTTAACTAGTCAAAAAAATAAATGCCAACCTCTATGAAAGAGGTTGGCATTTATTTAATTAACAAAGATCAATAAATAGAATTATTGCTTCACAAACTTTTGGCTGGATTGAAAATCATCCCCTTCCATTTGTAATATATAAACGCCGTTTGCAAGATTACTTGTAGAGAAATTTATGAAGTGCTCCCCAGAATTATAAAACTCCGATTTTCTAAGGGTTCTTATTCTTTTACCCTCTGCATTAAAAATAGAAATATTTACAGTTTGTCCTTTTTCTAATCGCAAACCAGCTACTGTGAAATCGTCTACTGGATTTGGCGCTAATGGATATATGATATTTCCATTTTTTTCTATCACTCCAGTACTGGTTGTAATTTCATCAAAGACTATATTCTCATCACCTTGGCGATAAAATACAAAGCCAATTGGTAAATAGTACATTTCATCTGTTGTCCCTTCCCCCCAAGTCACAAAGACAGGTGGATTGCTAGGATTATTTGGATTATCGGTAGTATTATCATAGCTCGCTTCGGCGTGAATTTTCGAACCCGCAGGCGCTACCATATATCGCTTAAAGGCATAAGAGCCTTGCCAATTGAAATCCCAATCCGGAATACGAATAAGGTTTTCTATTTCGCCATTTGGCAATTCTAACCATACCTCCCAGTCTACACCGAGCAAGTGCATGTGTGGTGCTATATTGACCAGACTCACATCTACTGGCACCTCGTATACACCGTGAAAAGTACGTGTGGTATTTGCAGGTATGAAAAAAGGTTCATTGATCACAGATTGTAGAGGCACCATTATATGACTTCTTACTCCTCTTTCGTAGGTTTCCTCCTCCTCATCCATAAAAAAGATATTTAGCTTTGATCTATCAGATGCATCTACTGGCCACGGCGCATAATGTACCTGAACCACCACATCGGCTCCCGCTTTTAAAATCTGACCAACTCCGTCTGGGTATCTAATCGGTTTTTGCCCAGGTACAAAACCTGGAAATTGCTTTTGACTTAATATGCTAGTCGAGTTGCCATCTAAGAAACTCCCAAATCCATCAAATCCATATTCAGGTGTAGCCGCATCTTTTGCAGCCGCGATTCCTTCTGTATCTTCAAAAACTAATGCATGGTGAACAATTTTAGAATTGCCAGGACGAAATTCTACTGCTTTTATGATTTTATCTTCTGGTAAATTGGTAGGCAATACAAAATAGCGATAGTCATCTTGCCCATTTCCTGTATGCATCCATTCTTCTGCCATTTCCAGTACTAGGTCTGGCTCTCCCAATACAGAGCCATCAGGAAAGTCTGGAAAGTCTGGCTCTTCTGCTTGATTACCTCTTGGCATCCCATTGGCTACCCAAGTAGAGATATTATTTATCTCTTCTTCCGTCAAGAAATTTTCACCCAAGAAATTTGAATATTCTGGATCCGTCTGAGACGGAGGCATTATTTTATTAGAAGTAACATATTCAATGGTACCACCCCATGACTGAACTTCCTCATAGGAGGTAAGTGCCATAGGGCCTATCTCTCCCTGTCTATGGCAGGTAGAGCAATTTTCATAAATAATTTTTGCAATGTCACTTGAGTACGTCACTTGCGTCAATCCTGTCTGCGTAACTAACAAAATCAAAAATGCTAAGTATTGGTATTTCGTATTCATAATATCTTATTTTATAAAACAGCCAATAGCTGATGTTTCTTTTTCTTTAATTAATTCTTTATTGACAATCGCGGTCAACACATCTCTCAAGTCTCTAGAAGTTATCACTCTTCTTCTCGAGCCTACTTTATCAAATGAATTATCAATACGACCTCGGTATAAGACCTCTTTATTTTTCTCATCATAAACCACTACCTCTGGTGCGATAGTCGCTCCATAGAATCGCGTTTGCTCCTTAGTGTAATCTGTATGATAGGGAATGTCTATTTTGTAGTCTTCCATAAAGTCTTCAATTTTTTCTGAGGTGGAAGATTTGTTAGGAAAGTAGCAAACGAAGTGAAAGGGAGCTTGGTTAAATTTTTCGTGTACATAGTTTATTTCACCCGAAATATTCTGACTAATTCTGCATTCATCTAGTAAAAATAAATTAACTGAAATGCTGTCAGAATACTCTTGACAAAGGAGCACTTGCATGCTCAAGAAGAAAACGACTATAATATAAAGGCCTTTCATAAATATGTTTACGATTTTACAATACTAAAGTTAGGGAAAAGGATTGTAATACGGAGCAAAACATGTTTATCATTTATTCATTCGTGAGTTTTTTAACTTTTTCTTTGGGATCTGGCAAAAAATTCAGCCCATCCCATCCTTATTCTTATCTAAAATTTTTGCGAGAGCGGTAGTAGCGGCACAAGCTGATTGAGAAGACTAGTAGACTAAATACCAGTTACATCTGAGAATGTCGCATATATTTTGACAGAATTTCTCAAGCTCGGCGTTAAAAATACACAAGATAGCTAAGGCTATCTCTGCGTTTTTAGCCTTGATCTTAGAAAATTCTTTTCAAAATCTAAACCGACATCTTCAAATGCAAATGGTATAAGGAGTCGTGAAGGCTCGA
>CAYZUW010000147.1:0-9594 GCA_964481325.1 uncultured Saprospiraceae bacterium | reverse complement strand
TCACTGCACAGCACATACAATGGTTGGGAGAAAGACAATGCAGAAAAAAGATTTAAAAAAATTAAATAGTATGTTAGTAGGCCGTAATAATCCATAAAAACAACGTACATTTGTGCGAATTTTTAAATAAAAAAAATTAATCATGGCAAAAAGAATCGCAATTAATGGTTTCGGAAGGATAGGTAGACTTACTTTTAGAAACTTGTTAAACAAAAGAGGAGTTGAGATTGTGGCAATAAATGATTTAACCGACAATAAAACATTAGCTCACCTTTTGAAATATGATACAGCCCATGGCCAATTCGAAGGTACTGTTAAGCATGATGCAGAAACACTTATTGTAAATAGAAAGAAAATTCATGCCTTTTCTCAGAAAGATCCATCAAAGTTGCCTTGGAAAAAACTAAAGGTAGATGTGGTTTTAGAATGTACTGGATTTTTCAGAACTAAGGCAAAAGCAGACTTACATCGTAAAGCAGGTGCTAAAAGCGTGGTTATCTCAGCACCAGCAAAAAGTGATGATGTTCAGACTATAGTATTAGGAGTGAATGGAGAAGAGTTAAACGCAAGAGAAAACATATTCTCAAATGCGTCATGCACAACAAACTGTCTAGCTCCTTTAGTAAAAGTAATAGAAGATTCTTGGGGAATAGAGTTGGGATCAATGACAACTACCCACGCCTATACTGGCGATCAAAGAATACAGGATGCACCTCACTCTGATTTGAGAAGAGGGCGTGCAGCGGCGTCTAATATTGTTCCTACCACAACTGGTGCTGCAAAGGCAGTGAGTAAAGTGATTCCAAGTATATCTGGAAAATTAAGTGCAATGGCGCTGAGAGTACCTGTAGTGACTGGATCTCTTGTAGAATTAAATGTGGTTTTAAATAAACCTACTACAGTAGAAAAGGTAAATGCTAAGTTTAAAAGAATGTCTAGATCTAGCATGAAAGGTATTCTTGAATATTGTGAAGATCCAGTTGTATCAAGTGATATTATTCGAAATCCACATTCCTCTATATTCGATTCTCTTTTGACAAGTGTGAATGGAAATATGTTGAAAGTAGTGAGTTGGTATGACAATGAAGCTGGATATTCTGCTAGACTAGCTGATCTATGCGTGATAGTAGCAAAGAAAAAAGTAGGTAAGAAATCTGCTTCTAAAACAAGATCTAAAAGATCAACTAAAAAGGCTACTTCTAAAACTAAGAGTACTACAGCAAAGAAACGTGCAGGTAGACCAGCTAAAAAGGCTAAAGAAACTGTAGCAAAGAAAACAACTGCTAAGAAGAAGCGTGCAGGAAGACCAGCAAAGAATTCAGCGGCTAAAAAGCGTGTTGGAAGGCCAGCTAAGAAGCGTGCAGGAAGACCAGCAAAGAATACAACCGCCAAGAAGCGTGTAGGTAGACCAGCTAAGAAGCGTGCAGGAAGACCAGCAAAGAGACGTGTTGGTAGACCGGCTAAAGCAAAAAAGTAGAACTTAATTAATACTTTTTCAATATTTTAAAATACATTGGGAGCATTCTCGGATTCATTTTGATTCGAGAATGCTTTTTTATAATCCCCCTAACTATATATAAATATGAATTTTTCAAACAGTAAAGTCCTTATTCGTGTTGATTTTAACGTGCCTTTAGACGGTTCTTTTAAGATAACAGATGATACTAGAATTGAGGCTGCTATTCCGACATTAAAGAAGCTACTTGAGAAGAATAATGCTCTTATTATTATGTCTCATTTAGGTAGACCTCAAAAGAAAAAAAATGAGGACGGCAGTATCAATGTTAAAAAATTCACACTTCAGCATGTGGTTTCTCGATTGAGTACACTCTTAGGTACGCCTGTGCAGTTTGCTAGTGATACTGTTGGACAAGATGCTAGCCAAAAATCAGAAGCCCTCAGGGCGGGAGAGGTGTTATTGCTAGAAAATACAAGATTTCACTCTGAAGAAGCTGCTGGGGATGAAGCCTTTGCTAAACAACTAGCCAAAATGGGGGATGTTTATGTAAATGATGCTTTCGGTACAGCGCATAGAGCACATGCTTCTACAGCTACCATTGCGCAATACTTCACGAAAGACAAGAAAGCTTTTGGACTTTTGATGAAAAGAGAACTAGAGAACGCAGAAAAAGTAGTTAAGAATCCTTCTCGTCCATTTACTGCCATTGTGGGTGGTGCAAAGGTCTCTGATAAAATTATGCTCATAAAACAGCTGCTTGAAAAGGTAGATAATATCATTATTGGTGGAGGGATGGCCTATACTTTTATGAAAGCTAAAGGAGGAACCATTGGAACTTCTTTGGTAGAATTAGATAAAGTGGCTTTGGCAAATGAATTGGTTGAATTAGCAGAACAAAAAAATGTAAAATTTTTCTTGCCAGAAGATTCAGTGATTGCCGACTCCTTCAACAAAGAGGCAAATACTAAAATTTGCCTAAGTGATACAATCGATGAAAATTGGATGGGCTTAGACATTGGAGACAAAGCTAGAAACCAATTTGCTAGTGTGATTGAAGCCTCTAAAACAATTCTTTGGAACGGTCCTATGGGTGTTTTCGAAATGGAACCCTTTGCAGGAGGTACAAGAGCTGTAGCGCATGCAGTAGCCTATGCTACTTCACAAGGGGCTTTCTCTCTGATAGGAGGGGGGGATTCAGTAGCAGCGATTAATCAGAGTGGTTTAGACGAACAAGTGAGTTTTATCTCTACTGGAGGAGGAGCTATGCTCGAATATCTAGAAGGAAAAGAATTGCCAGGTGTAGCAGGTATCACTAATGGATAAAACATAATTTTTGGAAAAATTCAAACTCAAAAAATTAGAACTTGCTGATGCATTGATTTTTTCTATGCATGCCAATAATCGCAACATTTGGTTGAACCTAACAGATCGTTTTCCGCATCCATATACAGAGGAAAATGCGATAGATTTTATCAAACTCACCCATCAAAAAGAACCTACAGAGGTACTAGGCATTTATGTAGGTTCTGAGCCTATTGGAGCCATTGGACTTCATCCATTAGAAGATGTATTTAGTAAAAATATTGAATTAGGATATTGGATTGCTGAACCCTATTGGGGCAAAGGAATAATGTCCTCTGCAATAGCAGAAATGGTCGTTTATGGTTTTAAGAATTTTGATGTAAATAGGATTTTTGCTAGACCGTTCGGAAGGAATATCGCTTCGATAAAAACGCTTGAAAAGAATGGCTTCAAGTTGGAGGCTACACTCAAAAACACCATTTTAAAAAATGGTACATATGAAGATGAACTTATATATGGTTTCAGAAAGACATAAAAGGCCAGTTTTTTATAGTAATATTAGTCTTTTATATATATAGTCTTATCATTATATGTTTAAATTTTTCGTCTATTTTATTGCCACTTTGCAACGGAATGCGTAATTTAATGCTCTTATAAATAAACACCCTCCTAGCTATTTATACTAAATAATCTGCTTAGCCCACTTATTCACTGATTACGAATTAAGTATGACCAATTTTGGCATCATATTATCACTACTACAGTATTAGTAGTCTTTAATTTTAATTCAGTTTATGAAAAATTTTGGATTTTTAGTTTTTTGCGTTCTTTCATTGTCTTTTTACAATTGTAGTTCAGACGACTCCAGCGATGGTGGTGATGGAATGAACCCTGGTGAAATAAAACAAACTATATTCGGCGTTTTTGAAGCGAATGAGAGTAGTAATGAAATCATCATGCAAGGGATAATTTCTGAAAACACTTCATCTGATCTCGAAGATCTACTTACAGAATATCCTAACACCAATCTTGTCATCATGCTTGATGTAGATGGAGCGACATCAAGCAATGCTGCTTTTACAGCTGGATTAGTAGTACGTGATGCTGGACTTGATGTGCGTATAGCAGATAATAGTACTATCACTCGAGAAGCTGTTGATTTCATGCTCGGAGGAATTAATAGAAGTAAAGGCGTAAATGCTCAATTGAGTGTTGGCGCATGGAGAAATGAGCAAGGGCAAACCCCTAGCGATTTTCCATTTGGTCACGAAGTACACTTACCTTGGATCAATTTCTATCAGCAAGTGGGTTTTCAGTTTCAACTGGCTACTGATTTTTATAATTTTTGGACTGTTGTTGCTGGTCCAGATGAGGAGTATTTTCTTAGCGATGATGAGATTGATACTTTCAATCTCTTAAACTAAAGCCTTCTCAATTATTTTTGTAGTCCAAAGATAATCCGCATATTGTGTGCTTATATAGCACCTAATCATATGGATTTAGTTCAAAACCTAGTTGATCATCTTACGCTAGAAAAAATAGATAGCAATATATTTCAAGGAACATCCAAAGAAGTAGCTTCGACTCGAGTCTTTGGTGGACAAGTTCTTGCGCAAGCGCTGCATGCCGTTTCCAATACGGTAGAGAAAGACAGGACGATTCACTCTATGCACGCTTATTTCATTTTACCTGGCAACACAGCAGACAAGATAACCTATATTGTAGATCGTACGAGAGATGGGGGCTCTTTCACTACTAGACGAGTACGAGCTATCCAGTATGGAAAAGATATTTTCATAATGGCCGCTTCCTTTCAAAAGATTCAACCTGGACTAGATCATCAAATAGAAATGCCAAAAGTTCCTTTTCCAGATGACTTGGTTACGGATCAAGAATTGGCAACTAAATTTGGTGATTTTATCTCTGATAAATTCAAAGAAATGATTAGAGTACGGCCCATTGAATTTAAGCCCGTAGAGATGCCAGATCTTTTTACCCCCATCAAAAGCAAGCCGTTTCAACATGTGTGGTTGCGCGCAAAAGGTGCATTACCTGATGATCCTCGAATGCATCAGCAGGTGCTCGCCTATGCCTCAGATTACAATCTTCTGACTACTGCCATGCGACCACATGAAGTAACGCTAAAAGACGTGCAGCTGGCAAGCCTTGATCATGCGATGTGGTTTCATAGACCTTTTAAAGCGGATGAGTGGTTGCTTTATGCTTTAGAATCTCCAAGTACTAGCAATAGTAGAGGCTTCACAAGAGGTAACATCTTTGACCAACAAGGGCAATTGGTGGCCTCCGTTATGCAAGAGGGGCTAGTGAGAAAAGTCAATTAATCGGAAGTTTTTTTGTTACTTTTTTATTTTCATATTTATTTTTCGACAAGGATAGCAGTGGTATCTGCCGCAGCCCAGTTTGTGTGAAGCGCATCGCATGAAGGCTGTGACGATAGGAGCAGACTAGATGCGATGCTAGCTGAACCAAGCTGGACAAGAGCAGGTAGTAACGTATAGCCTGGTCTCTTTTCATTCGCTCTTCAAGCGAATGAAAAGGGAGTCGCCCACTGTTCAACCAGTAGAATAAAAAATAGTCAAATTTGATCGCTTTAGTAAATTAAAAAACTAGCTTTGATATATGGAATTTGAGAATAAAGTGGTCCTTCTCACAGGGGCCTCATCTGGAATCGGGAAGTCTGCGACGCTTGCATTTGCGGCACAGGGTGCTAATGTCATAGCGGTTGACATCAATGCGTCAAAAGGAGAGGAAGTGATCAAAGAAATCATGGATAGCGGAGGCAAGGCCACTTTTATAAAAACGAATGTAGGGGATTGGGAAGCGATGCGCGCCTTACACGAAAAGGTCATCACGGACTTTGGTAGTATCGACATCGCTGTCAACAATGCAGGGATTGGAAACATCCCTACACCTATGATCAATACCAGCAATGAAGACTGGGATGAGGTGATGACGATCAATGCCAATAGTGTTTTTTATGGCATGAAGCTACAGGTCAGTCAGATGCTCAAACAGGGTGGTGGTGTGATTGTTAATACGGCTAGTGTAGCTGGTATAAGGGGCTTGCCGAGAAGTATTGCCTATGCAGCGAGTAAGCATGCAGTGGTTGGGATGACTAAGACAGCGGCAATGGAATACGCCAAAAAAAATATACGAATCAACGCTATCTGTCCCGCTTTTACAGTGACGGCTTTGTTTACACCTGAGATGATGGATGGACTCAAAGAAGGGCTCTCCGAAAAACTCAAAAAGACAATTCCTATGCAGCGCTTTGGAAATGTGCAAGAGATCGCAGACGCTATTTTATGGTTGTGTTCTGAAAAATCTAGTTTTGTAAACGGCCTGGCTTTACCAGTGGATGGAGGCATGACAGCATAAAAAATGAGCGAGAATATTCAAAAGAAAAATAATATACTACTACCGGTTTTCCTTACTGTCTTTATAGACATGTTGGGGATAGGAATCATTATCCCAGTACTGCCTGCATTATTTTTTGATACAGATAATTCTTTTTTTGCGGAGTCAATGTCCTATGAGAGCCGATCGGTTATTTACGGTTTTTTATTGGCCTCTTTTCCATTCATGCAGTTTTTTGGAGCCCCTATTTTGGGTGCTCTTTCTGATAAGCATGGTCGCA
This sequence comes from uncultured Saprospiraceae bacterium, assembly GCA_964481325.1. GTDB lineage: Bacteria > Bacteroidota > Bacteroidia > Chitinophagales > Saprospiraceae > JALZVN01. The sequence goes on along the minus strand of CAYZUW010000147.1, from coordinate 3,175 downwards.
AACCCCTTTTGATGGTTTCCCTTATTGGGACGATGGTAGGATATTTTTTATTTGCAATAGCTTTGCTGCAAGGCCATCTTTGGTTGTTGTTTTTTAGTCGCTTGTTGCCAGGTTTTACGGGAGGTAATATATCCATTGTTTATTCTGCGATTGCAGATATTTCTGAGGGAGCGGATCGCACCAAAAATTTTGGCATCATAGGCATGGCATTTGGTTTGGGTTTTATTTTGGGACCTGCTATTGGTGGTGTATTGGCGGACAGCTCCGTGGTTTCTTGGTTTGATGCATCGACCCCTTTTTGGTTTACGACCTTATTGACTTTAGTAAATATTATTCTTCTAATATTTTTATTTACAGAGACCTTGAAAGAAAAGGGGAATAGAACAGTCAGCCTTTTTACAGGAGTGAAAAATATAGCCTACTCCTTCAAGATGCCTAATCTGCGATCTATTTTTTCTGTGGCACTTTTATTTTCATTGGGCTTTACTTTTTTTACTCAATTTTTTGCAGTAGCCTTGATCGAAAAATTTTCTTTTACCGTAAAAGATATAGGTCTTTTTTATGCTTGGATAGGTATATGGCTGGTTTTTACGCAAGGCTATCTCGTACGGGTCCTTGCGAAGAAAAATTATAAACCAACTACATTGCTGAAGGTGACGATACTTACTTTATCGATAGGTTTGTTGTTAGTGCTTTTCCCAAATGATGTAAGGTGGGAGTATGTTTTCACGCCCATCATAGCGATTAGTCATGGTATCACGACCCCCAATTTATTGAGCACCATTTCTGCACAAGCTTCTCCCAGTCAGCAAGGATCCATCTTGGGTATCAATCAATCTATGCAGTCAATAGGCGCGACGATACCTCCGATCATAGGCGGATTTTTGACAACCATCGACTTTCACTATCCGCTCATTGCTTCTGTAAGTATCGTGTTTTTGGCGTGGCTAGTATTTCTTATCAGCGCGTCAAAGTTGAAGCAGTAGCTATTAGGTCTTAGTTTTTTTAAACCTAATACTTAACAGCAAATACCTAATAAGAAGGCTGCATCCCTTCCTTTCCCGATGAAGTCGGGATCTCCAGGGTCGGGCTTTTCGCTACTACCTGCTCTTGTCCTGCAGGGTTCAGCTATACATCGCATTTAGTCTCCTCCTATCGTCGGAGCCGTTATGCGATGAGCTTCACACCAGCAGTCCTGCGGCAGATACCGCTACTATCCCTTGCAGAAAAAATTGCCTCAGGTTACATTCCGTTGAGTATACCTTTGCAATCTCAAAAAGAATGGTATTTTTGCCTTTGTTATCTGGTCCCGTAGTTCAACTGGATAGAATTTCGGATTTCGGCTCCGAAGGTTGCAGGTTCGAACCCTGCCGGGATCACAAGAACAGCAAAGCGCAGTGCCACCTAGGTATTGCGCTTTTTTATTTGAAGGACAAGCACTAAAAAAATAAATTCAATCTCTAGAATCATCTTATTCTTTGTTAACTTCGTCACCATGAAGGCAGTACAACTGAATAGTAATAAAGAATTGAATATAGTAGATGTAGAAATCCCTGATCTCAAACCTAATGAAGTCCTTGTCAAGGTCGAAGCATCAGCACTAAATCATCGTGAATTGTGGATAAGTAAAGGTCTATATCCAGGCATGTCTTTGCCTTGTATATTGGGAGCGGACGGAGCAGGGACCATAGAAAAGATTGGGACGGAGGCCAATGAGATGATGCTTGGAAAAGAGGTCATAATCTATCCTGCCTATGATTGGGGAGATAATCCACATGCTTCTTCAAAACAATTTAGAGTACTAGGTATGCCTGACCCAGGGACTATGGCAGAGTATATCGCAGTTCCTGAAAGCAACGTAGTGATAAAACCTCCCTACTTAACTTGGGTAGAAGCTGCAGCGTTGCCTGTAGCAGGTCTGACGGCATGGAGAGCTTTAAAACGACATGGTAGAATAAATAAAGGAGATAAAGTTCTCATAACGGGCATTGGTGGGGGTGTCGCCCAAGCAGGACTTTACTTATGTCCTTTTTTTGAGGCAGAGGTCTATGTCACGAGTAGTAGTCAAGAAAAAATTGATCAAGCGATTGCAGCAGGAGCAAAAGGAGGCATCAACTATAAAGACCCAGAATGGAATATGCAATTGAGAGCCTTAGCTGGGAAGATAGATATCGTATTGGATTCTTCTCCACCTGCCGAATTAGAAAACTATCTGGCTTTTCTCAATATGGGTGCACGGATCGTTTACTATGGCTCTACTGGTTCAAGAAGTACGCAGATTAAAAATATGAGTAAATTTTTTCTTCGACATATTTCATTTATTGGGACATCGATGGGATCTCCTGATGATTTTTTTGAGATGATTGCTTTTATGGAACAGCATAAAATTAAGCCGAGCGTGCATCAGACTTTTGCATTCGAGGATGCCTTGCAAGCTTTTGAGGCATTGGCTACAGGTAAGCAGGTAGGGAAGGTGGTATTGGAGCATTGATGGTATAAAGTCACTCCAACAGAATTGTTTATATACTGCAAAGAAAATGGAATACCAATCAATGGTACGGCTAGGGCTCAATATTTATCTCATAAAGATGCGTTAATGAAATGGAGGAAGTGATTTATGGGGAATTTAAATTTATTAGGTAGGAGGAGTATTGGTGTTTTATGTTGTGGTTAATTGAATAATGAAAGAACTTAATTCGTACATATTTGAATCTAATTTTAATGAAGCGCTAAAACTTATTAAAGCGGGGAATGGAATTAATGAAAAATATGGAATTGGAATCAGACCAATTATTGCGGCAATTAATTCTGACATTCCTGAATGTTTAAGATTTGTCATTCAAAACGGTGCAGATGTAAACATTGACAGTGGACAACCACTACATGAAGTAATTGACTATTGTATTGATGGAATGATTCAAAATAACAGATCGGAACCATATCCAGAAGCTTTACAAATGCTTCAAATTTTATTGGATAATGGAGCGGATTTGCAAATAGAAAATAAGAATAGAAAAAGACCAATTGACCTGATTACGGCATACTCTCATAATCAAGAAATTTTTGAAAGATTGAAATCTATCTTCCGTCCTTTGATTCCTCAAATAGATGAATTAATTAAAGGGAACCTCTATAAACATGATTTTATTTAGTCCTTTTTTCCTAAAGCCATTTT
>CAYZUW010000146.1:0-9601 GCA_964481325.1 uncultured Saprospiraceae bacterium | reverse complement strand
TCTACCGGGCGTGCCGAAAGGCTAAGCCCTGCAAAGGATGCGCGAGGGACAAGCGGTAGAAACGGCATCCTTGATAGAAGATACGCAAAGCCTTGCGTATCTTTTATCAAGGATATAGTGGATGACGCGGTCACGTGCTGGTGTAGGCGGAGCCGGAACCAGCATCGTGATGGTCTATAATAATACTGTAATTCCCCTCGAAGCATTAACCTTTTGCCTTGAATATTGTTAATTTTGCAGGATAAACTAACGATATTGGACACAGCACAGATATTAGAAAAATTGCAGGCGGTAAAGGACCCTAAGACGGGACGCGGTATCGTGGAGATGAATAGAGTTCGAGATCTCGAAGTGCAGGGCAATCGAATCAATTTTAGTCTACATTTGCCACAGCTCGAAGGGAGTGAAAAAGGGGCGTTGAATATGGCTTGTCAGCAGGTGCTAACGGAGGCATTTGGGGTGGTAGATGTGAATATACACTTTGTGAATGTTCAGCATACAGGTGGTGATGTGAAAGAGGAGGCACTACCGCAAGTTAAGAATATAATCGCGGTGGCTTCGGGTAAAGGAGGTGTAGGAAAGTCTACCGTAGCCTTGAACCTTGCTGTTGCTTTGCAAAAATCTGGTGCCAAAGTCGGTTTAATAGATGCGGATATTTATGGGCCATCGATACCGACTATGATAGGGATGCCCACGGCTAAGCCTAAGATAGAGACGTTATATGGAAAACATAAAATCATTCCGATAGAGGCACATGGGTTGCAGGTAATGTCGGTAGGATTCATCATAGAACCTGAAGCAGCTATTGTATTGAGGGGGCCTCGATTAGGAGGAATAGTGAAGCAGTTTTTGCAAGATGTGTTGTGGGGAGAGCTGGATTATTTGATCTTGGATTTGCCTCCAGGGACAGGAGATATACAGTTGACCATAGTGCAGACCGTAGCCGTGACGGGTGCCATCATGGTGACGACACCGCAGGAGGTGGCTGTAGTCGATGCGATCAAAGCGGGCAATATGTTTCGCTTACCCAATGTGAATGTACCCATACTCGGTGTCGTAGAAAACATGAGTTGGTTTACGCCAGCAGAGCTGCCAAAAAATAAGTATTACCTGTTTGGGAAAGGTGGCGGTAAAAAGCTGGCTAAAGAGATGAGTACTATGTTATTGGGGCAAATACCTATCGTAGAGGGTATAAGGTCTGCTGGCGACACAGGTAAACCTGCATTTTTGGAGAATAATGAGATAATTAGTAAAGCTTTTCATAACTTGTCAAAGAATATGACTGCTCAGTTGGCATTGAGGCATGAAATGATGTCTCCAACTAAGATAGTCGAAATCAAAAGCTAGATTTAGCTTCAAATAAATATCATAAGATGTCTCAACAAGAGAAAGACGATTTGCTCAAAAAAGTGGACCTAGCGTTAGAAGATCTCCGCCCGCATCTAGCCGTGGATGGAGGGAATATCGAGGTAGTCGAAATCACTGATGAAAGTGTGGCAATGATTAAGTGGCTTGGCAATTGTGAGGCTTGTAGTATGTCTGCAATGACTTTGCGTGCAGGCGTAGAAGAAACGTTACGTTCAAAGGTTCCAGAAATAGCAGGCGTAAAACCTGTCAATGGATTCCAAAATTAAATGTGTGAAGCGAGCTGATCTAGTAGAGCAAATATTTTACAAGAAAACTTTTTTGTGTGTGGGTTTGGATGCGGATGAGAGCCGTGTACCTAAGCACCTTTTTGATGCACATGAAGATCCTATTTTCGAGTTTAATAAACAAATTATCGATGCTACTGCACCATATTGTGTGGCCTATAAACCAAACACTGCTTTCTATGAAGCACGAGGTGTAGCGGGTTGGATTTCTTTGCAAAAGACAATTGAGTATATTCCCAATACGCACTTTATTATTGCAGACGCCAAGAGGGGAGACATAGGAAATACTTCTCGCCAATATGCCAAAGCTTTTTTTGAATCTATGCCATGCGATGCGGTAACAGTAGCGCCTTATATGGGTGAGGATTCTGTCAGTCCTTTTTTAGAATTTGACAACAAGTGGGTCATCGTGCTCGGCTTGACTTCTAATAAAGGAAGTAGCGATTTTCAATTTTTGAAAGACAGTAGCTCTGGTAAATTGTTTTATCAAGAAGTGCTTGAAAAAACGCAGACTTGGGGCTCTATAGACAATCTAATGTACGTAGTCGGTGCTACCCATCCTGAAAAGTTTGAAGAAATCAGACGCATCATTCCGAATCATTTTCTCTTGGTTCCAGGTGTAGGTGCTCAAGGTGGAGACCTTGACGGCTTGGTCAAATATGGGAAGAATAAAGAAATAGGCTTGCTAGTCAATTCATCGAGAGGTATCATCTTTGCAGATGAGGGACCTCAGTTTGCCGAGGCGGCTGCCGACGCTGCACAAACCTTGAGCCGTAGGATGGCTGCTTATTTCTAGGTTTCATCTATCGTTTTACTTCGTTTCTTCTATCTGGGGCAATTTTAAGTTTTTTACCCTTATAATTAATTATCGGTTAAATTACCGATATAGTGTAATAACAGCAGATATTGTTAACTCTCGTAGTTTACCTCCTGCAATATGGCTGAATAAGGTTAAAGCTGTACTTAAGAGGAATAAAATACCATCAAGAAAATGGGAAATATTCCAAGGCGATATGTTTCAAATAGAAATTAAACCGAATTATCCTTAAAGCTAGCTTTAGAGATGAAAGCAATTTTGAAGACAGAAAAAGAAATAGATGTTAGAATTGCAATAGGCGTAGGGGCAAAGATTTATGATGCTGATAGAATTAGCGAATCAAACGGGCAGGCTTTTGTGATGTCAGGTTTATGTTTTGAACAATTGAAGAAAAGAAGAATTGGTCTTATAACACCATGGGAGAAATTTAATCAAGAATGGAAAGTATTACTGCAAATGGCATCGTTAATTATGGATAATTGAGCACCGAAAACTTCGATAATATTTAGTGAGGCATTAAAAAATCCATCCTTAACACAAAAGGAATTAGCATAAAAAAATAGGCCGAGCGCAAGCGACGGTAAGTGAAGGATTAACTAGAGCTGGTTATGAAGAGATTAAAAATTTGCTAAGTTTATATAAGATAAGAATAGAGAATGAAATAAAATGATTCTATATGTCAAACTACTTATAGCTCACTTAATAGGTGACTTTATATTGCAACCAGAAAAATGGGTGAATGCAAAGAGTGAAAATCAATACAGATCATAACTTGGCTAATAATAAATGGCGTGTAAGTTTTGATAAAATTCATACTGGAATACATTTTTTGGAGATAAACTTAGGAAATGGTACTACTGCTTTCAGCAAAATTCTTTTGATGGACTAGTAGTTGCTGGAGGTTCATTTTTGCAATAGTATCTACGTTACTTATCCTTTTATTCAATAAATTAGGAGTGTATTAGTGCTTTATAGTTTTACTTGAAGAAGCAATATCAAGTCAGTGATTATACTTTTAGAAATCTGTAATTCATTGCAGAATACTAAATAAAGCAGAGACCTAGAATTTTAAGGGTGAGGCGAGCTATTGATGGCATAAAACTTCAAGTTTACGTATCTTTGCTTTTATAAATTGTTAAGAATGAAATTGAGCCTAAATTTTATATGTTGTGTTTTTGTAATACTATGCTTGCTGGCTTGTGGCAAAAAGCCAAGTGGTAGCAGTATGAGCGCTTTTGATAAAGGCAAGTCATATCTGGCAGATGGAGATAGACTTTTAGAATTTGGTGATGAAATAGAAGCTAAAAAGTACTATGAAAAAGCAATAACCCAGTTCGAATCAGAGGCAAGGACAAATGCAGACAAATCTGAATTGGCACGGATGCTAGGTAAAGCGCAGTATCGTATGCGTGATTTTGATAACTCAATTCAGTGGCTTACCAAAGCGACACAACTAGACCAATCGGATGCGGTTGCTTTTCAGTATCTCGGTTATTCTTTAGTTAATAAATCCAAGATAGAAGAGGCTATAACTGCTTTTAGATCTGCATTTAGTAATAATCCTTCTGGAGTTGTGAAAACGGAATGCATTGATGAGCTTATGAAAATAGGAGAATTTGCTATGTCCGTAGGAGAAACTTTTGTGCAACAAGGCACTCCACAAGGTCAAGAATATAAAATGCTTGGTATGCGGATCATGGCGATGGGCTTAGAATTTAGTAATTACGATCTTGATAAGGCTCATAAAATACAAGAATTCGCCTTCGAAATGAAAGACGAAATATTGATAAATTGGATTGGGAATATCATTGAAGCTGATGGTCAAACTACCTTTGATATAACCGTACCTGTTCAGAAAGGACAATAGTGCATATAGCTTAAAAATAATGGTAAAAAAGTTCGATGAGTTAAAGATATCGAAATTCCTTTTGAATGCATTACAGGAAAAAGGGTTTGAAGAACCAACTCCAATTCAAGGCCAATCCTATTCTGTCATTAGGTCGGGTAAAAATATGGTGGGGATAGCACAAACGGGGACAGGGAAAACGCTTGCCTTTTTGCTGCCTGTCTTAAATGATCTCCAATTTTCTAAGCAGATCAATCCTAGGGTATTAATTATAGTGCCAACTAGAGAGCTCGTAGTGCAAATAGTAGATCAACTAGAATGGCTGACAGAATATATTAATGTTCGCTATTTAGGTGTTTATGGTGGTGCTAATATTAATACTCAAAAATTGATGGTAGCCGAAGGAACAGATATCCTAGTTTCTACTCCAGGTCGCTTGTATGATTTGGCCTTGACTAAGGCGCTCAATTTAAAACACATCAAAAAAGTGATTATTGATGAGGTAGATGTGATGCTAGATTTAGGTTTTCGCTTTCAATTAACGAATATCTTTGAGTTGATACCAGAGAAAAGGCAGAACATCATGTTTTCTGCCACCATGACGGAAGAGGTTGATTCATTTATCTCTGATTATTTTATAGACCCCGTAAAGGTTTCTATTGCGGTTAGTGGTACGCCATTGGATACTATAAATCAGGCATGCTATACGGTTCCGAATTTTTATACTAAGATAAATCTATTGGCTCATCTGCTAAAGGATAGGGAGATTTATCACAAGGTGCTCTTATTCGCTGCGACAAAGAAGAAGGCAGACTTGATCTACAAGCATCTCGAATTTGCCTATGGGCATGAGATGGGTATCATCCATGGTAACAAATCTCAAAATTATCGTATTCGAACCATTCGTCAGTTTGATAGCAAAGAGATTCGGATATTGGTTACCACTGATGTGATGGCTAGAGGATTGGATCTGGATAAAATATCTCATGTAATCAATAATAATACACCGGCCTTTGCAGAGAATTATATGCATCGTATCGGAAGATCTGGTAGAGCCGAAAGCGAAGGGAATTCTATCTTGTTTTCTGCAGAGTATGAAATGGAGGCCAAGGCTGCCATTGAAGATCTAATGGGGATGCAAATTGAGGAGATTCCGTTTCCAGAGCAGGTGGAAGTCGCCACTAATCTATTACCAGAGGAACGTCCAAGTCTAGTGCATGAGAAAGACCCCGATCGGAATGCGCGTAAGCATCTTTCTGGTCCTAGTTTTCACGAGAAATCGGAAAAGAATAAAAAGACAAATGAAGGTGGGTCCTACCGTAGAGAGCTAGCTAAGAAGTACAAGAAGCCACAGCGTAGAGGAGATAAGATTCAAAACTTAAGGGCTAAAAAGAAAAAAAAGAAGTAAGGTATTTCATAGGTGGCAAAGGAAAAAATACTTTATTGTGTAAAATCTAAGCCCAAACACTTTGCAGTGTTATGGGCTATTTGGTTTTAGGGGAAATTTGGGTTCTTTATACTCAAATCAATTTTTAAAGAGTATGATTTCTTTATAGTGTAAATAAAAATCGTAAGCTAACTTGGTTAGTGAAACTGGTATCTAGAGCGTTTCCTAAATCTCCAGGCTCCTTTTCTCCGATCTGATTTACCAAGCCTCTGGAATACAGCAATTCTGTTTTGAATCTGAAGTCGTCTATTTGAAAGCCAACACCCACACCAGCATCGAGTAAAACATCATAACCCGTGAATGCGCCCGCCAATTCTGAGCTCAAGGTGTTTTGCGCAATATTGTATCTATACCTAGCTCCAAGGACTGCTGCTGGAGATACCTTTTTGTCCAAATTTTCTAGAACGATGTGAACAGGAAACTCTATGTTTACAGTCTCTCTATTGACCGTCTCATTTGCATTTTCTATGAGATCGTAGGTAAAATTGGTATTTACTGCGGAAATAATAGCTTGTGTTCTAAGGGTTACAAAATTAGTGAGTTCGTATCCATACAACAAGCCAATTGAAACGCCAAAGCCGTTACCGGTACGTACATCGTTGAGACGATTTGAAAGTCCAACACTGGCAAAATCATTGAGGGAAGTGCTCGTATTGGCGTTATTAAATTCAAGATTGATTCCAAAGTGATGCTTCTCTGCAAAAGGGGTCTGCAATTCAAGCGCTATTTCTTCCGCACGCTTTTCCTCTGCTAATCTTTCTTGCTCTTGAATCTTATTTTTAGAGAGCTCTTGTGCAGTCATCATGAATGGGATGCACAAAAATATTACGAATATGGATTTTAAGTTTTTCATCTTACTTTATTTTGTTTCCTCACCAAAACGGGCCTGAAGTTCAGCTTAGTATGGAAGATTTGTGTTTTGTAATAAAATTAATTTTTCAAAAAAATTTGTTACTTTTTGCAAGTTTTACGTTAGCTCTGACCTTTTATTTAGTCGTTTTATTTTGAGCTATAGCCTTTCAGAATTGGATAACAATCCTAAATTTTGATTGGTTGCGTATCTTATTTTTTTAAGAAAATTTTAGTATTTCTATATGGGGATGCAGAACGAAAATATCATTTTACTTGGTAATTAAAGACGTGGCTTTCTTTTAGAATTCAATCTTATTTCGATTATAGGGGATTCGTTTTGCCTTTGGATTTTTTCTAAGATAGGTACGTATGATACGAGTAGTTTCAGGAAAGGCTGGGTAAGGTTTAATCGCATTTTGTAAAGACTCCAGATAAGAGGAATTATTAGCGTCCTGATCTAGATAGCCAAAGCCTTTGCAAACGCCGCCTTCGATTTGGACAACAGCAAATTCGTCTGGGCTTCTGCCTTGTTCAAGAATAAAGAAATCTTTGTCAAATACAGTGGACAATTTTGATTGCCCGAGAATTGCGCGTTTATTATAGTCTTCTGCGGATTCTTTTTGAGTGCAGGCCCCTTCGCATTGATGCAATTGAAAATTAAAGCATGGTGCCTTCTTATCTATGCCGCAAAGAAAACCACAAAGTTGGAACTCCTCTTGTACTCTAGATATAAATCCACGAGCAGCCATAGCAGAAGTATACTCGGAGACCAGTTGAAATTTTTTGCGATTAGTCATAGTATTTTTCGCTATCTCAAATCGTAGGTAACCCCAGATGTCTAGATAACTATGGACCATATAAGGGAACTGAAATTTGCGTTGGGCGCGATTGATGTAGGGCTTATGTTCTTTGATAAGTTGTGATTCATAAAGAAGAGCGATGAGTTCTGAACCTGTATTTTCGAAAGTAATTTCTCGTACATGACGATGGAGCTTTATAGCTTTTTGTGTGGCCTTGGCAAAGTGTTGCATAACGCGTTTTCGGATATTGGTGCTTTTTCCGATATAGGCAATGTCGTGGTCTTCATCTAGAAAGTAGTACACTCCACAAGACTCCGGCAAAGCATGTAAGGTTTCCAAGCTTATATTCTTGGGCAAGCGTGATTCTTTAACGCCTAGATTGATCATATCCATCGCCACTATTTCGTTTTCTTCTTGATCTAAGATGCGTTTAAGTAGGTCTACGGTTGCCATAGTATCTCCCATAGCGCGATGACGATTTTTGATAGGTATATTGAAGTGCTCAATAAGTTTGCTGAGCCCGTAGCCTTTCAGTCCTGGGAAGGCTTTTCTACTGAGTCTAACAGTACAAAGTTGTTTGCGACTAAAAGTGAAACCTAGTCTTCCAAACTCCTCTCGCAAAAACTGATAATCAAAACGGACGTTATGTGCTACGAAGATGGCCCCTTCGGTCATCTCTACAATTTTTTTTGCTACTTCATAAAACTTAGGGGCATCGATAAGCATCTCATTATTGATGCCAGTAAGGCGCGTAATGTTATAGGGTACAGCACGTTCTGGATGTATTAACGTCTCGTAGGTATCCAATATTTGCTTTCCATCAAACAAAACAATAGCGATCTCAATGATCTTCTCCATTGAAGCTCTTCCTCCAGTGGTTTCCAAGTCAACTACAGCATATAATTTTTTCTTCAATGAAATATTATCTTTGACAATGAAATAGCAAATACAAAGCTATATGCGCCGTATATTCATCTTAATTAAAAAGGCACATTTATAGCAAAAAAAAACGCAAGCGAATCCAAATAACAAATTGGTCGCTTACGTTCTTACTTCGTTAGCAAGATAAACATTCATGTCAAGAATACCAATTTTTACTTTTGTATTGAGCGCATTATTTTTTATAGTTTCCTGTAGTGGGCAGGTACCAGAGGCTACACAAAAACTAAGCATCAATCCTTCTACTGAGGTGAAGGTAGGGGCGAGTCAGACTGGTCAATATCTTCCTTATCTAAAGGGGAAACGGATAGGAATGGTTGTAAATCAGACTTCAGTTATAGAAGGTAAAAGTACGGTGGATTCTTTATTGCATGCAGGGATTGATGTGCAAACGATATTTTCTCCAGAGCATGGCTTTAGGGGAGACGCTGATGCTGGCGCGCAAGTCAAGGACGGTAAAGACATTAAGACAGGCCTGCCTATCATATCATTATATGGCAAGAACAAGAAACCCACCACTTCCCAATTCGCAAACATAGATATTGTGATCTTCGATATACAAGATGTCGGAGCGCGTTTTTATACTTATATTTCTACTTTGCATTATGTGATGCAAACTTGTGCAGAGACAGGCACTAAGCTTATTGTTTTGGATCGGCCAAATCCCAATGGAAATTATATAGATGGTCCCATCTTAGAGCAAGAGCATAGCTCATTTGTGGGTTTACATTCGGTACCCATAGTGCATGGTATGACGGTTGGGGAGTACGCACAGATGATTAATGGTCTCTCATGGCTGGGTCAAGACTTGCATTGCGATTTGACGGTGATTCCTTGTAGACATTATACGCATAACACCCCTTATGATTTGCCTATCAAGCCGTCTCCAAATCTTCCCAACAATAGATCTATCTATTTATATCCATCGCTTTGCCTTTTTGAAGGAACTATTGTCAGTGTTGGTAGAGGTACCGATAAACAGTTTCAAATTATTGGACATCCGGAAAGTAAGATTGGAGAAACGAGCTTCACGCCCATCCCAATGCCTGGCGCAACACGACCCAAGCATCAGGATAAAGAATGCCGTGGATTTGATTTGAGCAATATGGACCTTGATAAGGCATATCAAACTAAGGGTATAAATCTTGAATATCTCATCCAGTTTTATAAAGACGCAAAAGACAAGAATAGCTTTTTTATTCCCTTCTTTACCAAAAAACATTTCATCTATTTACGCTTTAAACGAGC
>CAYZUW010000145.1:0-9668 GCA_964481325.1 uncultured Saprospiraceae bacterium | reverse complement strand
CTTCTATCTTTTCTATTCACCCACCAAGTAAAGTTTAATCCTAACTTGTTGTGCATTCTTTTGAGGAAGGCAATATCTCCTTTACCTTTCTGTTCTTTATCGATTTTATAAATTTCATAAGTTGCCCAAGCTTGAACCGGAGGATTGACGTCAGAGAAAGCCCATTCATAGGCTGGTATCTGCCCATTTGGAGCCATATACCATTCTCTAGTCATAAGTATCATTTGATTCTTAGCAAACTCTGCGTCCATCATTGCAATTGGTACACAATGAAAAGCGAGATCCCAAGCCGCATACCAAGGATATTCCCATTTATCTGGCATAGAAATAATATCCTCATTATTCAAGGTCATCCATTCCTTATTTCGACCATTCAATCTCTCAGGAGGTGGTGCAGGATGTCCAGGGTCTCCTTTCATCCAACTCTCCATATCGATATTGAAATACTGTTTAGACCACATCATTCCAGCAAATGCCTGTCTTTGGATATTTTCTAAATCTTTATTTTCTTCTTTCTTAAATTTTCCAAAATACTCATCTGCTTCTTTTAATCTTGTAGCAAAGGAACTATCAAAACTTTTCTTTAGTGGGTTTGTCTTATGCGCTTTTCGGGAAAGTCTTAATTTAAAAACTACTTCACCATTAGCTTTCACATTTTGACAATACATCGGTGCGAACTTAGTTCCTTCTTTTACCGCTCTAGTTAATTCGAAATCTGAATTGATTACAGCATCGTGAAATAAATCTTTGACATACGGAGTAGAATTTTCTTGACCAAATAATCTCTGTGTATTTGTTTCATTATTTGTAAACAACCACTCTTCTGGTTTTTCAAAATACAAATGATAATCACCTAATTTTGGATGTGTTATTTTAACGGAGCCATAGTCTTTATCCTCCTTATCTTTGACTATACCATGGTGTCCATATACTTGATTAAAAGACCACAAGTTTCTCATCCACAAAGTAGGTAACAACCAAATTTTCTCATCATGGTCAGCTCTATTGGCAACAGTAACTTTTATTAAAATATCTTCTTCGTCCTCTTTAGCGTATTCCGTGAAGACATCAAAATAGTCGTTATCTTTAAAGACGTCTGTATCTAATATCTCATATTCCAAATCGCTTATCCCTCTTTCCGCATTTGTTCTTACTAAATCTCCATAAGGAAAAGCCTTATGTGGATATTTATACAAATGTTTCATGTAGGAATGCGTAGGAGTACTATCTAGGTAATAGTATAATTCTTTAACATCTTCTCCATGGTTTCCTTCTGGGCCTGTCAAACCGAAAATTCTCTCCTTGAGAATATCATCTTTTCCATTCCAAAGCGTAACTGCAAAACATATCGCACAATGGCGATCAGAGATTCCTGCTATACCATCCTCGCCCCATCTATAAACACGAGAACGTGCGTGATCATGGGGTAAATAATCCCATGCCTCTCCATGAGCGCTATAATCTTCTCTGACTGTTCCCCATTGTCTCTCACTTAAATATGGACCCCATTCAAGCCATTTTTTCTTTCCTGAATAGTTGTCATTTAATCTGATATCTTCTTTTGTTGCCATGAATTCTATGTCTTGCTTTTCGAATTTTGTTTAATTGATTTTACTATTAGTTTTAATTTAGTCTACTTCTAAATTCTTAACCATTAGTAGTAAATCCAGGATAACATGTCATAGCACCATCGACAAATAGTGTAGTTCCATTGACATAATCAGACTCGTCTGAACACAACCATACGGCTGCCGCTCCTATATCTTCGGGTACTCCTATTCGCTTATAAGGGATCAGTTTGTTAAGTTCTTTTAGTGCTTCTGGTGTTTCCCAAGCTTCTGTATTAATTTTAGTTTTGATGGCCCCAGGAGCTATACTATTCGTTCTCACTCCCAAAGGTCCATATTCTTGAGCAATTGTCTGCATAAGCATTACGATTGCTCCTTTTGAAGCAGCATAATTCGCGTGACCAGCCCATGGAATTATTTCGTGAACGGAAGACATATGGATAATCTTACCTAAGGCTTTAGAAACGTCCGGTCTTCTGCCTCTCCTTAAGAATTCTTTGATCGCCTCACGTGCACACAAAAATTGTCCGGTTAGGTTTACATCAATTACTAATTGCCATTCTTTAAGTGGCATCTCATGCATAGCATAATCTCTCTGTAATCCAGCATTCGCAATACAAATATCCACTGTCCCGAATTTGTCAACTGTTTGCTTAAACATGTTGATAACTTGATCTTCCTTACTGACGTCCGCTTTAATTGCAATAGCATTACCACAACTAGAATCCTTGGAGATAGCGTGCGCCATTTCCTCAGCCACTTCAGGCTTGGATACATAATTAATTACAACGTTAGCACCGTCCATTGCTACGGCTTTAGCTACAGCAGCTCCGATTCCAGAATTAGCTCCCGTAATAATTGCCGTTTGGCCACACAATCTGTCATTTGGCTTTTGATACATTTTCTTTTTTTTATTTTGTTATGGCTGGCATTTTCCCGCCTATTTTAGTTCTAATTTTATACAGTCCTGTATGAGCTGCTAAGTAAAGCGTTTTACCATCATCTCCCCAGGCCATGTTTGCAGGTCTTTCAGGTCCAATGATTTTACCCAATAATTTTGCATCTGGAGAGATAATCCAGACTCCTCCCGGAGCTGACACATAAACATTTCCATTCAAATCTACCTTGATACCATCTAATGCTTCAGCTTCATCTGTTTGTATCATGTTGTAAAAAACTTCCGATTTCCCTAATCTACCATCTGATAAAACAGGGAAACGATATACAATCTTGGTATTCATTACATCTCTAATATCCCAATTAGTCACATAGAGGTATTTTTCATCAGGCGAGAAAGCAATACCATTAGGACCACCTACATCGGTACTTAACAACTCTACTTTATTGTTTACAACTCTATATACACCTTGGTGAGGAGTTTCTTTAGCTGGGTCATCATATGCTTTTTTAAGACCATACGGAGGATCTGTAAAATATAAGGTACCATCCGATTTAAAAACAAGATCGTTTGGACTATTTAATCGTTGATTATTATACTTTGAAGCAATAACTGTAATAGGTCCTTTTCTTTCGTGTTTAATAATTTGCCTATTCCCATGTTGACAGACAAAGAGTCTTCCATTCTGATCTAAGGTTAAACCATTCGATCCAGGTTGATGAATTTCTCCAACATCGGTACCTGAATAGCCAGATTTAGTAATATATACCTCTACATTTTTGGTAACAGGAGAGTATTTATAAATCACGTTTGCATTAGGGTCGCTAAATAGCAAATAACCTCCTGGGTGCCAAACTGGCCCTTCGATAAATTGAAACCCATCTGCAAGTTTCTCAACCTTAGCCTCTGGGTTTATTACATTACTTAGTTCTTTTTGAAATTGAACAACTTCTCCTAAATTTTTCCAATCTGGGTTAGCGTCATATTCTTTATGAAAGTCAAGTGTAGCAGATCTAATCCAGATATAATTGTCAGGTATGTCTGCTAAAGGTCCATTGATTCCAAAAACTGCAATTTGAAATTGATCTCCTGGCTTTGCGTTATCGGTTAGGAAAACACGATTTCTAGCATTAAATCCTTTTACCATCCCATTGCCTGATTGTCCAAATGTTTTAGGCAATTTGCCATTCACCCAAATTTCAGAATAATCATCTATGACTATCTCAAAAACAACAGTAGACCCTGTTGGATCAAATCCATCTATTGAGGCAGGAATAGTTACATTCATTCGGTACCAGTTAAAGCATAGTCTTCCCGGACATCTTCTTTCTTCCAAGGAAGTGGGGTCTAATACTTCCCATTGGCTGTCATCAAAATCAGCACCACCTGCTTTAGGCTGAATATTCCAAGTTGGTTGATCTGGACCTGTTGGGTAAAGAGGTAAAGGGTCATTCTTGTCTGGTCCAGGTGCGCCAAATTTATCATCCACTATTTGCGCATCAGAATACCTCCACTCTGCTTTCAGCATATTAATACCTGCCTTAGTTCTTAAATCTACAATTGCATCTGGATTATCTGAAACAAGTTCTCTACTTTCTTGAGCCACCAAAACTGTCGAAACAAGAAAGAAGAAAAGGAATTGAAATATTTTCATCTTATTATGTTTAATGTCCTTTATCTCCTTGTTTAGAAACAAGGAGATAAAGGTACTTTGAAATATTATTACCTTAAACCTAATGCAGCTTCTGAAATTTCTACATCTTGATCTGCTGATGATGCTCCACTAACACCTATACCTCCAACTACTCTACCGTTAACCATTATTGGTAAACCGCCTCTCATCATATTATAGCCAGCAGTAATTAACGAGTTTCTACCTCCATAAATACCATCTTCTAATTTCTTAGTAGGAAATCCAAATAGCGCAGCTGATCTAGCCTTTCCAATTGAAACATCTGAAGAAGATCTGAATGTTCCTGTTTCTCTAATTACATAAATTGGCATTCCTGCCTCATCAACTACAGCTATTGCTCCACCAGGTGCCTTGTTATCTCTTAAATACTTAAGTGCTTTTTTACCTATTTCTTCTGCAGCTTCAAAAGTCAATCTTCCATCTTGCAAGTGCGCAATAGTGAGGCCTGATCCATATTTCTTGTGCAATTCTGGCCAATTTTCATCAGCATTAGGAATAAACATTTGAGAACCTTTACTATCCCACATACCCTTAGCTTTTGTATTTCGCTGCACGTAAAGCTTATCATTTACAACTGACCAAGTACTTACATGACCTGGCTCTAGCAATCCCATAGATGTAGATATAGCACAGAAAGCACCATATTGTGGGGCATACTTACTAGGATTGGCTTCAAACTTTTTTCTATTTGAATCCGAAGTAAATTGGTAGGTTGCTCCTTGATATTGTGCAGTATACTTAAATGATCCAGGCATTTCTTTTTTTGCACAAAGTTCAACAACGTCGTACCCATCTAAAATTACTCCTCTTGAATCTATATTCACTAAATTTTGAGCATAGCAAAGAGAGCTTATTAGAACTAATGATAAAATGATTTTAAATTGTTTCATGTTAGTTTAATTTTTTTTAAAATATAGTTATTGAATCTTCCTTCCTTCTTTAGCAACTAAGCATGGCCACATTGCTTCTCCTCGGTTAGTTAGATTTTCTTGATCTTTCAACCACATATCTAATGCTTTTTGATTAGTAGAAAAATATAGTTTATCTTTATATACTCCATAATGTTTTAAATCAGTCGCTTCTACTTTACCAAATGCCGCTGCAACAACGCAGTATCCTCCGATGCGTGGCATATATTTTTCAGGATTAGAATCAAACAGGCTTTTATTTTCTGGTGAAGAAAACAAAAAATTCACCCCATTATTTTCAGAAGATAAAGTCTCCAAACCTTGGGTAGAAGTTTTATCGTTATAGAAAGAAACTACATCCAAACCATCCATCGATCTATTTTTATCATCCATATAATCTAAATCCATTCCAACTGGATATGCTTGATCACAAGATGGAGAACAAGAAAAGGTTACTAAAAATATAGCGACAACGTAGAGTAATATTGAATTTTTCATTGTAGTAATGTTATAAGTTAGTTATTAGATTCAAATAATAAAACAGCATGCCCATCGGGATCTCTGACGATTACAGATTTAGCATAATCGAGTTCTTTTAAAGTAACTATCCCACTAGAAACAACCGTATAATTTGCAGTTTCGATTTTACGCAACAAACCTGGCAAATCGTTAACTTGCATTGCTGTGTGCCAGTACCAATGGTCTAGAGGTGTAGAATCTACTGGATAAGACTTGCCTCCTGGAGGAGCTATATATTCTAAAAATTCTACCCCAAAACCTTTATCAGTGTGCATTCCAGTAATGAGCAATCTTGCTCCGAATACTTGATTTAAATGTTCTTGTTCTGAACCATAATTTTCAGAATTTCCGGCTACTCTCATTCCTAATACATCTCTGTAGAATTCAAGACTTACATCAGTATCACTTATACCTATTGCAGTATGATCGATACCTAAAAATCTATCTGTAGTTTTTTCTTTCCATTTAGGATTTCCTTTTCCTTCGGGAAAATAAATCAATTCTAAATTGTGGTCGTCTAAATCTCTAAAGTAGAAAGCCGATATTCCTGCCGCAGCGGGAATATAATCAGGTAAGATTTGAGGTGCTGTACTCACATGTTCAACTTTATTAGAGTGCACTTGATCATAAGCTTTAGTCATATCATCAACAACAATAGCAATATGCTGAAACCATAAATCATTAGATTTTGAATCGAATGGAATTACTCTTGCCGGGAGTTTAGAATCAAACTCTAATAACCGAACCTCATTAGAGCCTATTGCAACAGCTGTAAGTTTTAGTGAAAGACTAGGGTCTTTTAAACCAAATAATCTTTGTAAATCTTTGCCAGCAACATTCTTAGTATATTTTACCTCAGCATCAACATTTTTTTTCAAAAAGGCTACCGCATCGTCAGTATTGGATACCGTGTAAGCAACATGGGTTACATTAGTAACCTCTTGAGATATACCAATTGTTGCATATAATAATAAGCAAATAATTAATTTATACTTCACTTTTCAGAATATTTTTGTTAATGTAATCTCCTACCCTAAGTGCCATAGCCATAATCGTTAGTGCCGGATTCACAGCAGCACTCGATGGGAAAAATCCACCGTCTACGACAAACAAATTTTCTACATCATGACTTTGACAATATTCATTTAAAACCGAAGTTTTAGGATCACTCCCCATGACTACTGTCCCACATTGGTGCGCTACACCTCCAATTGGTATCTTCTTATCTAAATAGATATGGTTAGGTAAGAGGTGATTTTTACATCCAGCGTGTTCTAGAGCATGCTTAAGTTTCTTCTCTAATCGATGATGCCCTTCTAAATTATTTTCAGTATAATGTAGGTGAAGCTTTCCATCCTTGATAATTACTCTGTTATCTTTATCTGGTAAATCTTCAGATGTTAGCCAAAAATCCAAGGCGTGTTCTGCTAAATATTTCAGGGTAATACCTGGAGCAAAAGATGGCGCTTCTTCTTTAAACATAACGGGATCAGATTTTCCTAACATCTGAATATGCCCAAGAGGAAAATCGAAGTCGTCTGATTTAAAATAATAATCGTTGACAGCGAAAGTTTTACCAAAAATTGTAGGATTTGGTTTGATAGATAATGCAAGCATTGCCGTATTGTTATGGCACATATAATTTCTACCTACTTGATCACTACTATTTGCTAAACCATTTGGATTTTTATCGTTTTTCGACTTTAGTAAAATAGCCGCACTATTGATAGCACCCGCACATAGACAGTAAACTTCTGCAGTAGCCGAAATAGTTTCACCATTTCTAGCGGCTACAACTTTAGAAATTTTATTTTGAGCATCTGTTTCAAAATGTTGCACATCACATTGTGTCCAGATGGTTACATTTTCTTTATCTGAATGTGGTTTTATCCCTACAACATGAGAATCCGACTTCGACTCTGTAGGATCAGGATAACCATCAAATCTATCTAATATTAACTCTGAATCTTTAAAATCTAACTTCCTTACGCCCATAGGAAGTGGAAACGGCGTCAAGCCTAAGCCTTTAAAATCATCATACAGTTTTTGTATTCTAGGTTCATGGGCTATGGCTGGATGCCTATAAGGGCG
Organism: uncultured Saprospiraceae bacterium; assembly: GCA_964481325.1. Lineage (GTDB taxonomy): Bacteria > Bacteroidota > Bacteroidia > Chitinophagales > Saprospiraceae > JALZVN01. Next base: position 1,991 of record CAYZUW010000145.1, on the reverse strand, counting down.
TTGCTCATTCGGTTCAGTGGGATCAGTTCCCCTTTCTCCATTTACATGATACAACTCTTCAGCCTCCTGATAATAATTTTTTAGGTCATCGTAGGATATTGGCCAAGCTGGAGATGTGCCGCCATGGTGCTTTATCTCTCCAAAATCTTCTTCTCGTAATCTAAAAAGAGCAGCGCCATACACCTTTGTATTACCACCAACACAATAGTGCTGTCCAGGTACAAATGGCTTACCTTTTTTATCATACCAAGGTTCTTTTGTTTTGTATCTACCATTAATAAATACTTCCTCAGTATCCCAATTTTCTTTTTCTTTAGGAATATACCCCCCTTTTTCAATTACTAATATCTTTTTCCCTGAATCAGCAAGTCTGTGTAATAAAGTACCTCCCCCAGCTCCAGTACCTATAATTATTATATCGTAATTACTATTTGTCATTTCAGTATTAATTGAGTTTTTGAACTAATTTTTTGATAATATGTGATCCCCTATTCTTAAAGCATTCGCGATTATGGTAAGGCTAGGGTTCACTGCTGAACTACTGCAAAAAAAGCTACTATCCACAACATATAAATTATCTACATCATGTGTTTTACAATTTACATCAAGGACTGAGCTAGAAGCATCCTTTCCAAATCTACATGTTCCATTTTGGTGTGAAACGCCAGAAATACCTAGCTTGAATCCTGCATAAGCTGAATCTCTACAAAAACCTTCTTCACAATCAATGTGTCTTAATAAATCGATTAATTTTTTTCTAAGACCATTATATGCTTCCAAATTATTAGGTGTGTATTCTAATTTGATTTGTCCATCTTCATTTACCACTACTCTATTATTAGCATCTGGTAAATCTTCTGCTGTAATAAAGAAGTCAATACTGTGATTAGCCACGTCTTCAACGTTCCATTTTTTATCAGGATTAAGTTCTTCTAGTTCACTTCTTAAGGTATCTGGGTCCGTCTTCCCCATCAATTGTATAGACCCTAGAGGAAATTCCGAATCTTTAGCTCCGTGATAAAAATCAGAAATAAGAAATGCCTTTTGAAACTTAGAATCATTTGGCGTTTGAGATATGGCGACTACTGTTCCGTTATTATGAAGCATTAGATTTCGACCTACCAAACCAGAAGAATTTGCCAAGCCATTTGGGTGCGAACTGTTTTTTGATTTCAACAATAAGGCAGCACTATTAATAGCTCCACAGGCAACTATAACTGTATCTCCAGCATAAGTTTTGGTCTTACCAGAAGGTGTAAGGCAAACCACCTCTGTTACTTTATTTCCTTTTTTATTTGTGTTTAATTTGATTGCTGTCCGATTTGTCTTAAGCGTAACATTCTTTTTTGTAAGCGCTTTGTTTAAAGCTACTACATGTGCATCCGCTTTGGACTCTGTTGGGTCAGGATATCCATCAAACAAAGAAAGATTGACCTTAGCTTTTTTAACTTTTTCATCCTTACCCAATTTTACACCAATTGGTAAAGGTGATGGATTTAATCCTTGGTCTTGAAAAGCTTTATATATTTCTTTCATTCTTGGCTCCAACTTTAGAGCAGGGTATGGAAAATCTGCCGAAGCAGGCGGATCTGTAGGATCTACTCCTCGCTTTCCATGCACATGATAAAGTTTTTCTGCCTTAGAGTAATATGGTTCAAAAGTGGAATAATCTATAGGCCACGATGGGGATACGCCGCCAAAATGTTTCACTTCATTGAAATCACTTTCGCGCATACGAAGTAATGCCGCTCCATACATCTTCGTATTGCCTCCTACACAATAATGGGTGAATGGTTCGAATTCGTTATTTTCCTTGTCTACCCATTTCTCTTTCGTTCTATATTTGCCGTCTGTGAATACAGCCTTTGGATTCCAGTTATCTGTTTCCTTAGGAAGAAAGTCTCCACGCTCTATGACCAAAACTTTTTTCCCAGATTTCCCCAGTTTCAAAGCCATGGTAGAACCACCTGCCCCTGTTCCTATAATTATAT
>CAYZUW010000144.1:0-9688 GCA_964481325.1 uncultured Saprospiraceae bacterium | reverse complement strand
AGATTGGAGAGATATATGAAACCAACAAAAAATAAATTTTGACACAACCTGTATGCTCCATAGCTCGCTACTCGCTCGGTCCTTAGCCACCCGCAAGGCTAGACGCGGACTACACTCCATAGTAGCGCCAAGAAAAATTGGCTCTACTATGGAGTGTCCTATTGCGCAGCACTTGTCCGTTTTTATATTGTACTATTGAGTCCACTCCGAAAACTTACGAAACCACAAAATGTCTCTTTTGGCGATATTTTCCATTTTCTCAATCCATTGATGCTCAGGCATCGTGCAGGGACAAAATCTTAATAATTGCCAGATTTAGACTTGCTCTCATTGCTCTATACTTCCTTAAAAAAGCGCGCCATAGCACCAAAGGCTATGCCTTGCTTTTTTAACTTGTCTAGAACAAAGATAGCTGCCTCTAAATTAGGCACTTATTAAAACATTGTCCCTGAATTTCGAGAATGAAAAATCTCATCCAAAATAGTCATTTTTTGAAATCCGCTAGTTTCCGGAGTGGACTCATCTATGTTTTTTAAATCACTTCATTTAATTGCGAGAAAATATTTCCTATTTTGCACAAAAATTACCTTAATGAGAAATTTCCTCCTACTTCTTATATCTATAGCGATTTTTGCCTGTCAGTCAGAGCCCAATAGCCTAAGCACTTGGTCAGACCTTAATCTACTAGAACACGGTATCCCATTCAGCATCCTAGCTCCAGATAGTGCAAAAGTAGAAACCATAGATTTTGGTAATATTATGAAAGACGTTACTGTGAGGGGAGGAGACGATTATTTTGTCCAAATTTTCGCATCAGATGCCAAAACCACAGATGTAAATAAACTTAAAACCGAAGCCCTCAACGAAGTCAAAGAAGAAAAGCACTTCTCCAAGATTATTGAAGAGTCTGATCAAGGATTCATATACGAGAGTAAAAGAGATTCTACGACTACATATTACGGATTTAGATATGTCAAACTTCAAGGGACTAAGGAATACATCTTACAAAATGGTTTTAGAGGCTTTTTTACCGAAAATCAAGCACGTGCTATGTTTAAAGCGGTGGCTATACCAGCAAAAAAATAAAGAACCTTTTTTCGAATGTGACATCAATTGTTGTGATAAATATCATGTAGATCACAATTTATAGTGGTTTAAGCGTTCTTTTTGTGACGACACACCAAAAAATCTACTCTTTTTAAAATACCATTTTTAGGGTATTTGACACTCTTACATTCCCCCCTATCTTTGTTACAAGAGTTTAAATAAAGATTTACTACTCCGAACGAATACCTTTTTTATTGAAATTCCCATGAACTACAACATTACATCTCTTTCTGCTTTCCCAATTTTTCGCAGATTCGAGCCCTAATATGTTGTAGAAAGCTTATACCCACCGCTTTCGAGAGGGCTTATACAGAAAACACGGTTTTTATGAACAACAAGGATATTAATATGGCTTGGCCATTTATCCTTTGATTAAGATTATAATCCACACATGCACTTGTAAGGTAGTTATAGCTATTGTACAAATCTTCCCATTGTGAGTTATTCTCTTACTCATTTAGACCCCCGATTTTTAATTAAGAAATACAGAGCTGTCAATTTATTTGACGGCTAAATACAGAAAGATGATTAAAGATTTACTGTTATATTTTGCTTTGCTATTATGGTTTGTTGTGCCTTCACAGGCACAACCTACCATATTTATGTTTGCAGAAGATACTACAGCAAAACAAGGGGAAACTATAGATATTCCTATTAAAGTAGAAGATTTTGAAGAAGTGATAGCATGGCAATTCACATTCGAATGGGATTCATTAGTTCTAGAGTTTGTGGATATTGTTGATTTCAATCTTACTAATCTAAGTGAATATAATTTTGGACCTTCAGATATAAGAGGATATATAGTATCCACTTGGTTCGAAAGTTCGCTGATACCAACAACTCTGCCAGATGGCGAAACAGTATTTAAGATTCGATTCAATGTTATAGGAGATCCAACTGAAGAATCTAATTTGTGGTTTTCAGGAAGTGAATTACCAAATATAGCTAGTGTCGATGGTCAAGAAGTTGAAATTATTTCTGAGCCAGGTATGTTTGTTGTGGAAGAAGTTCCAAACGCAACTATTTCTGTTCCAGATAATTTTAATTTCTCGATTACCCCTAACCCATTTACAAATAATACTCAAATAAACTTCAACCTTGATAAACGGTACGATGATCTATCTGTGTCTATTTATACTACAGAAGGAAAGTTGATCTATCAGCATATCGAAGATAGAGGAGCTGGAAATCATATCATCGACATAAATGCAAACGAACTACCAAATTCGGGAATGTATTTTTTACAGCTCGTTAGTGAAGGATTGCATACTACTCATAAACTTATTTTACAAAACCATTAATCGACCCAAAGTCATAGGATATGAATAAAATCTACATACTATTTACGCTTTGTTTTATTTGGATAGGGACAATCCAAACGAATGCTCAAAATGCCATTACGTTTACTGCGACTGCATCTGATACTAGTCCTGCTGTAGGAGATATTATAACTGTTACTGTGATGACAGGTGAGGGTTTTGATAACCTTCTTGGTGCTCAATTTGGATTGAATTATAATGGAGCGGCACTTAGCTACGTTCCTGGTTCTGAAGTTATTGTCGCTGCTGCTCCGCTTGACCAATGGCAAGTGAATAAGAGACCTAATAAATCTGAATTAGTAAATGTTTGGGTACATCTAGGTTTTGCTGGTATTACTGTACCACCTAATACGCCAATTTACACTGTAGATTTTGAAGTGCTTTCCACTATGGGAAATTCTATTGATATCTTATGTGGTGAAGGTGAAGCAGGCTGTGAATTTGTAGATGGTTCTCTAATGACTTTTTCAAGTGTTAGCTTAGATCCTGTTCTAGATATCAATGGTGGTGGAGATTCTCAAAACCTTGGACCTGTTATAGTAGACATTAGTAATGAGCAGGCTACTACAGGTGAATCTGTTTGTGTTTCATTTGCAGTAAGTGATTTTGTGGATATCTTATCTGCTCAGTTTTCTGTGCAATATGATTCTACTGTATTGTCATTTATTGGTCCTTTGCAAACTGGACCTGGCATTCCTTCTGACAATGAAAATCCTTTAGGTCTTAGTCTTGGAAACTTCAATGATTTTGCGCCAGGAACCATCACATTCTCATTCAGTGATTTTGGAGGAGCTGCCTTTACCTTAGCCGACGGTACAGTCATTATGGATTTATGTTTTGACGTCCTTGGAGCTGGAGGAACTAGTTCAGATATCACTATTGATAGTAACCCAACTTTAATTCAAGTAATTAAGAATGGAGAAGGAAATACAAATTTCGGAGTGATAACGAATCCAGGTGTTGTTGATGTTACCGGATCTGGGGGGGCTTTAGATGTTGTTGCCTACAGCATAGGAAATGCAAGTGGTGATGAGGGGGCAAATGTTTGTGTACCTGTTACCGTAGATGAAGGTTTTGATGATATTCTTGGTTTCGCTTGGAGCATAGATTATGATGATTCTATTATAGATTTTACGGCAATCCAAAACGTTCATCCATCTATATCATCACTAAGTACGAATGAAGTAAGTTCTGGTAACTTGTCATTTTTTTGGACCGCGCCATTTGCAGCTAATTCTGAGGTAACACTTCCGAATGGAACTGTACTTTACGAAATGTGTTTTGACGTAACGGGTAACTCAGGACAAATAGGTGCTATTAATTTTTCAGATAATCCTAATCCTATAGAAACGGTAAAGGTAGATGGGCCAGATAGTGATATGGACCAAGATTTGACCATAGTGAATACGACTGATGGTGCTGTAACAGTTTCGAATTCTGATGGATTAAATTTAATTGTTTGTGATGTTGATGCCTGTCCAGGAGATCAGTTATGTTTACCAATTCTTGCAACTGGAGCTACAGAAATAGCATCTCTTTCATTTACCTTACAATATGATCCTACAGTACTTAGTTTTACGGGAACGAATCCTGAAACTACTCCTGGTGCTGTTCAAAGTTTTGAGCCTCCGACAAACCTTGGGAATGTCAATGTGATTTTCTTTCCATTCGATGGTTCAACCTTGACTTTACAAGATTGTGAAATATTTGGAGAATTTTGTTTTGATGTAACTGGTGCACAAGGAACTTCTTCGTCTGTCGTCATAGGTAATGAACCTACAGTGTTCCAAGCATCTATACTTGTTGATGGATTACCTGTAGAAATCGAGATAGCTGCTTCAAATGGAACAGTAAACGTTGAATGTTCCGGAACACCTGGAGCACCAGTGTCAAATTGTGTTTGTGGTGCCCAAACGGAAGATCTAGTTATCAACGAATCGGATTCAGATGTTAACAATATTACCTGTAATGGAGATCAAGATGGATCTATCGCTTTATCTGTATCAGGTGGAGAAGAGCCATTAACTTTTAATTGGACGAATGGCGCGACTACACAAGATATTTCTGACCTTGGCCCAGGACTCTTTACTGTTGAGGTGACAGATGCTGATGGGAATATTGCTACCGCATCATTTACAATTGATGAGCCATCAGTGCTTCAGCCAAACTCTACTGCAACGAATACAACAACGCAAAATTCTAATGATGGTATTATAACACTTAATGTCACAGGAGGAATAGAGCCTTATACTTATGATTGGGAAGACGGTCAAACCACAGCCACTATTACGGATTTGGCACCTGGACTGTACAATGTTACTGTTACGGATGCAAATGGTTGTACTATTGTGACCAGTCGTAGCATTGGAGCTGCTTTGACACTTCAAGATGCTGTTATTACTGACGTAGTATGTTTTGGAGAGAATACAGGAAGTATAGATATAACCTTGTCTGGTGGAGTTGCTCCATTGAGCTTCAGTTGGGACAATAACATAAATCAAGAAGATCAATTTGGTTTGGCGGCAGGAACTTACTGTGTGACTGTGGTAGATACAAACGGAGATTCCGTAAACGATTGTTTTACAGTTACTGGGCCAGCTGCTACATTAGATATAATCACAGTATCAGAAACACCTCAATCTATTCCTGGAGCTAATGATGGAGCGATTGATATCGACGTACAAGGAGGTGATGGGGCGTTCACTTATGTATGGAATGGACCTGGTATTAATAATGTAACAACACAAGACATTTCTTCTCTTACGGAAGGTACATATACTGTTCAGGTTACGGATGAAAGAGGATGTGTTAGAACTAGAACGTTCTTTATAGGAACAGCTGGGACCTCATTAGTTATTGATCCTAATAGTTCTCAAGTAGCAAGCATAGCTTGCTTTGGGGATAACAATGGAGCGATAAATCCAGCAGTTTCAGGAGGGCTGCTGCCATATACTTTCGCTTGGACAGGTCCAGGTAACTTCTCTGCAAACACGCTTAATATTAGCGATTTAGCACCTGGTACTTATCAGTTGGCAGTGACAGACGCTAACGGTACAACTGTAGAGTCTGTACCTTTCTTAATCACTCAACCTGCTTCGCCGCTTTCTGCTACAGGGCAAGCAATTGATGAATCTTCTCCAGGGACGAATGATGGTGGTGTCAATCTTGATGTTTCAGGAGGTACACCTGGCTATTCATTTATATGGAGTAATGGCTTTACTACAGAAGATATTTTTGGTTTGGCTATGGGTACATACACGGTGACCATTACAGACTCTAGGGGTTGTACTTTCATAGATTCTTATGTGGTAGGAACAAATGCTGATCCTTTAGTGATTGATGCCCTAGCCAGTACAGTAGTTAATGTAAGATGTTTTGGAGATTCAAATGGATCTATCTCTGCTGATGTAAATGGTGGTATTCAGCCTTATATTTATAATTGGGATAATGGAGAGACTACTGCTACAATAAGCAACTTATTAGCAGGTGAATATACATTGACAGTGACAGACCAAGGAGGGCAAACAGCTATCCAAACTTTCATAGTTATTTCTCCATCAGCTTTAGATATCAATGTAATTAGTACAACATCTGAAACAGGAAATGGTAATGATGGAAGTATTAATATTTTAGTCACAGGAGGGACTCCAGGATATGCTTATTCCTGGTCTGGTCCAAATGGATTCTCCTCTACATCAGAAGACTTATCGAATCTCTCTGAAGGGCTTTATACTGTGAATGTTTTTGATACAAACGGCTGTGTCGCGACGAGAGATATTCTTTTAGGTGCCGTCTTAAGTATTGAAAATAAATTTGAAATTGACGTAGATTGTTTTGGAGAGTGTACGGGAGAGATTGATATTGTTGTAATAGGTGGCCGTCCGCCTTATCTATATTCTTGGTCTGGGCCAGATAATTTCACGGCTACTACTCAAGATATCAATGAGCTTTGCGCAGGTATATATGAAGTAACTATTACGGATGTAAGTGGGCAAAGTATTTTTGAGACCTGTAGAATTGATGAGCCACTTTTGGGCCTTACCATAGGGGCTAATCCTACTATTGTTAATGAAATAGTCCCTAATTTTGGATCTATCAATATTACAGTGAGTGGAGGTACTGCACCATACACATATCAATGGAGTAACCAAGCAACAAGCGAAGATATTACTAATCTTGAAGCTGGTTCTTACAGAGTTACTGTTACGGATGCTAATGACTGTTTCATTATTTCACCAGAATATGAAGTAGAAAGGGTTGCAACTCCAATAAACATAGAAATGCTAACTACCAACACTCCAACTTGTGCAGGAGATTGCGATGGCTCTGTTATCGTTCAGATTCAAGGAGGAGACGCACCTTATGATTTAGTGTGGAATGACGGTGTGACGCAGACACTGTCAACTACTAATCCTACATACACAAGAGAAGATATGTGTGCAGATGAATACACACTTACCATCACAGATGCAAATGGACAAATACTTGAAGTGCCAATCACATTAGAAGACGTTGACCCTATCCTAATTGATGACATAATTACTCCAGAAACAATGGGAATGGACGGGGCTATAAATACGACTGTGACTGGAGGTCAACCACCTTATTCATACAATTGGTCTCCTAGTGGATTGCCATCTACTCCTGACCAAGAAAATTTGAACGCTGGATTGTATATTGTGACGGTTACGGATGCTAATGATTGTGAAGAAATTGCTTCATTTATTGTACCAGATGAAATAGGCCCTTTAGTAATTGAACCAAATGCTACTATTAACCAGATTGATTGTAATGGAGATACAAACGGTAGCATTAATATTACAGTATCTGGGGGTGTACCACCATATTCATACCAATGGAATGACCCTCAAAGTCAAACTACGGAAGATGCTATTGGCTTAGGAGCTGGAATGTACACCGTTACGGTTACTGATAATGACGGAAATCAAGTTGTTAGTATTGTATATGTTATTGAGGATAGAGATCCTATTTCTGGTGTTGTAGAATTAAATACTTTTCCGAATGCAGGGAGTAATGATGGTAGTGCAGAAGTTGTCGATCTTACAGGCGGAGTAGCCCCATATACTTTCCAATGGGAATCAGGGGAGACTACCCAGTTAGCTGCTAATCTTAGTGAGGGAGTTCAAAACGTTACTATTGAAGATGCATTTGGGTGTATACTTATTCTAGAATTTAGTCTTATTGATGATGTCCAACCACTTTCTGTTTCTATTGGAGAACAAAATAATGTGTCCTGTAATGGAGATGCTGATGGACTTATTTGTCTCGCCATTTCGGGCGGAATTGCACCTTATGATATTATTTGGAGTACAGGAGAAACCACACAATGTATCGGAGGCTTATTGGCAGGGGAGTATTCATACACAGTTACTGATTCGCAAAATACAGCTATTGAAAATACTCAAATTATAGAAATCACAGAGCCTGATCCTTTAGAAATTACATTTGATGTAGTTCCTCCTTCAGGGCCACTTTCAGCAGATGGATCTGCAGAAGCTATTGTTACGGGTGGTAATGCACCTTTTACTTACCAATGGAATAACCCAACCGGAGGAGGCTGTAATACCCCTCTTTGTGAAGACTTATTAGCTGGAACTTACTTTGTAGTAGTGCAAGATGCAAACGAATGTATTATTGTTGACTCTGTCGGTGTGAATAACCAATTTGGAGGAGAATGCTTAGAGACAAGGAATATAATTACACCTGGAGACGCTGATGGCAGGAATGATACATTCTTAATTCAATGTGCTCCTGGTTCTATCAATACCTTAGAGATTTACAACAGATTTGGACAACTTGTATTTATCACAGATAATTATGATAATACTTGGGCGGGTACCGATAGAAGAGGAAACTTGCTACCAGCTGGAGGGTATTTTTATGTATTCCTTTTAGAAGATGCAAGCACAGGAGAGACCGTTCCTTTTCAAGGACATATCACAATACTCAGACAATAATATAAATTCCATTAAATCAGATTAAGCACTTATTAGCGATGAATATATCAAACTATACCATTATGAAATATTTTCTTTCGACAATCTTTTGTGTTGTCCTTTTAGGAACAATAAACGCGCAAGATGAAAGTATCTTTATACATTATCACATCAACCCAGTTTTGATTAATCCTGCTGCTGCAGGTTTTGATCAAGGCCACGAATTGTTTATAAATGCAAGAGGGCAGTTTACTGGATTTGACGGAGATGGAAGCCCAAACTCTTATGCAATTTCTTATAATGGAAGAGTTGCAGAAACTTTTGGTTTAGGAGCTTTAGTTTTTAGAGAAGAAATTGCTTCTTTGACTAGAACAAGAGTTCAATTAAACTATGCTTTCCAGTTTAATAAGTTCGACAATTTTAAATTAGGACTAGGTTTCTCAACAGAGTTTGAGAGTATTAGAGTGCCTTCCTCTTATTTAGAAAACCCGTTAGTTGACATCGATGATGTTCTTTTGTCTGAATCTATAGACGGGAGAAATTTCTTTGATGCATCAGTTGGAGCGTGGGGTGTTATTAAGGAAAATACATTTATCGGATTAACTATTCCAAATTTAATAAGTCAGAGGTTAGATAATATAGATCCAAATTCGCCTGAAACTTCTAGGTATTATTTACTAACTGGTGGACATGCGTTCCCAGTAGAAGGCTTCAATTTTATTTTGGAACCATCTATTTTGATTAGAAAAGCAAGAGATACACCATTTGGAGTTGACTTTACTGTAAAGGCAAAATATTTAGAAGAGAAGATAATTGCAGGTCTTACATACAGATCTGGGACAGGTGGAAATGTTGCTCTTTTACTAGGGTCTAGATTAGACGCTTTTAGAATATTTTATTCATACGACTTTTCTTTCCAAAGATTTCAAAGATATAATAGTGGCTCTCATGAGTTGACTTTGAGTTTGGAATTTGGCAAAACAGAAAAAGATAAATCTGCAAAACATCGTAGGTAGATTAAGATATGGTTTTTGGGATGGCCTCTCTCTGCAATGGTAGAGGGGGGCTTCCCAAACCTTTTTACTTGTATTACTGATTACATTCTACTTTCTCAGAACCGTTACAAATAAAGTTGAGGTCTTTTTTAAGCCTTACACCTACCTTTAATTGTTCCTAGTTCTTCAGAACAGTAGTCATTTTTTAAAGAGTTAATTTATCCCCCGTTTATTGTTCCAAAAGGAATGGGTAGAACTCGATTACATATTTCAAACCGCATTACAGCTTATAAGTGTACACTTATAAGGC
>CAYZUW010000143.1:4935-9720 GCA_964481325.1 uncultured Saprospiraceae bacterium | reverse complement strand
AGATCAAAATAGGTGTTTTTCATTGGACAGCGCCTTATTTGCTAAATAAATAACAAAAATAAGATTTATTCTTCATTGGGCAATGCCTCAAACTCTGTTCATCAATATCTTATAGGTGATATTTTATTGATATCCCTAAGGTATGATGATTACTGATTTCTTTTGGAATGCTATTTATGGGAGCTAGATCGGCGGCAATAGGAACGTTTGCAAATCGACCATCGTTTATAAGGCTCTTAAATACGGAAGCAGAAATTCGATAATTCAAGCTTACTTCGATATGCTTATTGAAAGCATAGCCTATCCCGGTGTTTGCATATGGTACTATTCGCCTATTTAATTCAGAGATTGAATTATTCAACAATATAAAGCTACCAATACCCAAATTCGCAATTAGCTTTTTATTCAATTTATACCTTAGTCCTACAGGAATATCCAGGTATTGATTCACTTCATTGAATTGAGTCAATCCATTCGCTTCATTGGACATGTTAGCAGTGGAAGAACCATTGCCATTAGTACTAGTTGAATTTGGATCACTGGTGTCATCCATTTCTATTGCGTTGGAATCAAATGCTGAACTACTATTGTTACTTTTAATTCTACGTCTTGTATATCCAAGACCAGTGTAAAAATCAAGCTTGTCAGAATGATGATAACTAATCAATGTACCTAAGGTAAATTCTTGAATTTTGTCAAAGTCATTATTGGCAAAAGCATTAGCTCTAAAGCCAAAAGACCATTTTTTTTCAATCTCTGACTTAATTGTTACATCAGATATTTTAGACAAGAACATAAATTGAGGACTGTCTAATTCAGTGGACTGCATATTTACATAATCAGTTAAAATAGGTAATTTGTCTACTTTTATTTTGCTACTATTTTGATTCTTTTTTTGAGCAGCAATACTTAAACTGTTCGTTACTTCATTTAGAGATTGTTGCTTTGACTCAATTTTCTGTGCGGCAGGTTCAATGGTATTAAAAGAAGGCTCCACCTTATCAGTGTTGCCTTCTGGTATGTTTAAAACAGATTCATTTGAAAAAGCTATATTTTGGATAAGTTTAGTTTCGTTTTTCAAAACTATGTTAGATTGAGCTTTCTTGTTTTTGTTTGAGGTGCTAGTTTTGAATTCTTTTATTTTTGTCGGCGCAATTTGATTTGTTTCTACATTTGCAATTTCAGAGGCTATAGTGCTCCTGTGGGTATTATCTTTTTTGCGAACAAGATTTTCATTTTTATCCTGGATGCTTTCAATTTTCTGAGATTGAATATCAACATTGTTTGCTGGTAAGAATAAGAATGCAGCCAACAATGCAGCAAAACCGGCAGCGGCAAGCCAATAAAAAGCAAAGCGCTTCTTTTTCTTTTGAGGCATTTCTTGATCTAAGGTCTTTGCCATTTCAGCCCAGGCCATATCCCTAAATTGATCGTCTATGTTAAATTTATCCTGCATAATTTAATTTCTTATTTCGCATTTTAATCATGGCTTTCATATGTTTTCTAGCTTCTGAAAGATTCCACTTTGAAGTGCCTTCGCTAATGTTTAATAATTTGGCTATCTCTCTATGTTTGTATCCTTCAACGGCGTATAATCTGAACACCTTAGCACTGGTGCTAGGCAGATGATTTATCATTTGAATCAAATCTTCATAATAGAAATTATTCAAAACTGAACTCTCGGCAACTTTTTCTTTTTCTTCAAATACCATTAACCGTAAATACTTTTTTTCTGATCTAAAAAAATCAGAAATAGATCTATATACAATTCTTCTAATCCATCCTTCTAGAGAACCTTTGGCTTCAAAGCGATCAATATTTTTAAAGACTTTTAAAAAGCCATCATTTACGATTTGCATTGCTTTGTCTCTATCAGAAGTATATCGATAGCACATTTGAATCATTTTTGGGAAATATTTTTTATACAGCAATTCCTGGCAGACTCTGTCATTAGAGACACAGCCAGTAATTAATTGATAATCTGTATAATTTGTTTTTCTCAATTTCTCTTTTTTTTAAAATGATACTCCAACTCTAAATACAAATGGATTGTAAGAAAACGTTTGTTCTATTTCCCCACCTCTAATTCCAGAAGTGGTAAAGGAGCTCCGTACCCATTGTACACCGAAGTCTACATTAAAGGCATTCGATGCTGACCCAATCCTAAATCCAAGAGCAGGATGAAAAATAAAGCCTCCTTTTGCACCAACAATATTTTTGTCTTCATTTTTTAACGCGGCTGCATAACCAGCTGCAATATTGTAATATGGGCTTATTTTATGCTCTCTCAGATATCCTCTTAAATTTAAAGTGATTGGTATTATGCTCTGACCAGAATCCATGTTTTGAAAACCAATACCTAGACCCACTCCAAAATATTGTGAATATTGGTGACCGACCGTATGGTGCAGACCTAATCCTTGCCTTTGCATATTTTCATTGAAAACACTTTCTGAAGAATTGTAAGATCCATAACTTACATTGTATAATCCTCTCTTTTCAAAGTTTTTGGGACTAACTAGAGGTGTAAATGAATTTTGGATGTCTTCCTCAATATCTTCCGTTTTTACTATCCTTTCGATACGATTTTTATTCAGTTTGACAATACCTCCATATTGCGTTTTGATGTAAAAGAAATCTTTTGAATAATCTATTACTTCTCCTGGAAATTGAAACCCAGCCTTCATGAAAATGGTCTGTGTCGTATTTTGGTCCTGGCAAAACCCTATTGAATAGGCGAAGAAGAATATTAATATTATAAATAAACGCATAGCTATTTATTTGTTAGGTTGAGAAATAAAATTTGATAATATCAATCACATATAGTTTCGTCGGCGCTTATCGTACTTATTAGTTGTAAATCGCTAGGGTTAGAAATGTCAAATTGAGAATATCCACTATCTCCAATTACTAAGGCTACATCTTTATGAGGAAGAGCAATTACGTCATTAGCGTTCAAATTAGATTGTGTATCTAATAGCCTTGTATCCAGTTCTTGCCATGTAGTAATGTCGAATGCCTTTAAGCCAAATTCGCCTTCGCATAGATATAAAGTATTTCCTTTTATAGAAAGTCCTCTAGGATTGTCCATTGGGAAAGAGGCCAATAGGCTAGGAGCTGAAGGGGTAGAAACATCAATAACATCTAGTTGATTTATGAATCCCTGGCATCTTGTTCCATCTCTAAGAGTGACATAGGCGATATCATCTTTGACTATTACTGGGTCACATGCTCGAGCATGTTCAAATTCAAATATGAATTGAGGATTACTGGGGTCTGCTACAGAGTAAATAAACAAACCTGTTTCTGAGCCGATGAAAAGTAAATCATTTTTGTACGGAAAGAGCGTTTCTATATTCCATCCTACATCTACAGAATTTTCAAAACTGGGATGACTGATATTTGTCAAATCGAAAACATCAAGATTCCTTCCATCGATAACATAAAGTGTCTCACCGATTACGGAAAACGCAGCTAGGGAGCCAGCTATTCCATTGGGTAGGTTGCTGGAATTATTGTTTACGCTAATAGTGGGTAAATTGGAATCGAATGCTACATCTACATCCACAAAAATAGAACCATCAGTTGGCCACCAAGTAGTTCCCCATCTAGGGTCTTGGCAGTCTATCTCTTCTGTAACTTCGGTATTTTCATAATAGACAAGATGACCTAAGTCTTCATTTAAGGACAAAGCATTGAAAACGTCTATAGTTCTATTTAAGAATATTGGATTGGCAGGGTTGCTAACATCTAATGAGATAAGATCAATGTAGTTATCTGCATACATAATATTGCCTTTAACAGCTACATCAACATTCCCTGGAATATTCACAAATGCTACATTAACTGGGTTGTTAGCATCTCGACTATCTATAACATGGATGCCTTGGCGATACTCATTGACATAAATATAGTCCTGATAGTAAAATAGTTTTCCTGGTTTGCACAATTCTCTTGGACCTTCTACTACAATATTTTGGCGGATTTCATCCGTTTGCAGATATACTGGTAAATACTGAGTATAGGTGGCTTTTGCTTCACATTCATCTTTGAGGCAAGATTGATTAAGGATGCAAATAGCAGATAACAATATTGCTATAATCGTAAATCTTTTCATGATTTTCAGTTTTGTTGATTGTATAAAAGTTATTCAATCATAGAGACAGCACAAAGGATAGAAATGGTTGGGGAAATAAAGAAATATTTTGAAATTAATTTCTAAAAAGGAATTGGTATTGAGAAGAGAACAATAGAATATAGCCTTAATTTTCACCTACTCTTTATGAGCTCTGAAGTCTATAGGATATCCATTTATAACAAATGGAAATTGTGTTGAAGAATGGCTGCTTTGATATTTCTAAAACAAACCGCAATGTAAAAAGACTTCTCTTAGGTATTCTTAAAAATCAATTAAGAACAAATAGATAAAAGGCTTTTTCGTTTAAAGGATCCCCTTCCGGTAAATAAGGAGATTATACTTACTTACTTATCACCTGTCTTTTAATTATTGAAGTGCCATCTGCAAATGAAATTTGTATTAGATATATTCCAGTTTCTAGACCTTGAATTTGGAGCACGTTTCTTCCTTTTAGACTAGAAATAAACTTTCCATCAATGGTGTTAATTCTAATTTCTACTAATTCATCATTTGGTAATTCTATATTAAAGTTGCCGGTAGAAGGATTAGGAGTCAACAAAATTTGACTTTCTAAAATGTCTTTAGTGCTAATGATAATGTCCTCACAATTATCTATCATAGTTTCTTCTCCGTTTTGGATGCCATCT
>CAYZUW010000143.1:2904-4835 GCA_964481325.1 uncultured Saprospiraceae bacterium | reverse complement strand
AAAAGGCTTAGACTATTATATTGCCCTCCTGCTACTTGTGTCCCGGTCAATTCTAAGATGGTAGCATGCAAGTCAGCAACCTGAGTGAGGTTATCATCTATTTCATTTATTCTGCCCACGCCATTGCCAGATATAACCATAGGTACCCGAAGGCCACCTTCATACATACTTGCTTTTCCATGCCCTCCAGGAAAACCTTGAGACACCCCATTTGGCGTGCCGTTGTCTCCAATAAAAATGATGATTGTGTTTTCTCTTGTTTCAGCATCCATGCTATCAAGTAATCTTCCAATTTCAGCATCCATCGCTTCTATCATGGCGATAAATTTACCTACATTATTATTTGTATTACCTACGGTAAATAAATCTTCAGGCGGCACATGAAAAGGAGAGTGTGGCGCAATATGTGCCAACCAAAGAAACCAAGGTTGTTCCTGTTCATCAATCCAATCGATAGCGTTGTTTGTCAATTCAGTAGTTAAGTATTCAGTTATCTGAGAAGTTTGACCATTCGTTGTTTTTTGCCAATCAAAGTAGTCCGTAACTGTTCCACTTATTAGGCCCTCAAAATGATCAATACCATGCTCTGTTGGATGATTAAAATTGATAGGGTTGGAAATATGCCATTTGCCAAAGACGGCTCCAGCATATTTTCCATTGGTGTTTTCTTTTATTTTAGTAAAGATGGATTCATGAACTAAATCCAATTGTCCAGGAGGTCTTTGCACACCCGTTTTTATACCATATTTAGCGCTCATGATAGCTGCCCTTGTAGGACTGCAAGAAGGCGTAGCCCAGGTATTGGTAAAGGTAATTCCGTTCGCTCGCAACATATCTAGGTTAGGCGTAGTTGGCAAACGATTGCTTTCTAGATAGCCAGGCATAGCATCAGTTCCCATATCATCCGCAATAATGAGCAGGATGTTGGGTTCATTGTTTTGACTATACAGAGTGTGTATAGAAGAAGCTAAGAAGAGGAAAATGAAAAGGCATTTAAAATTATCCTTCATAAATATTTGCTTGATGTTATTTTAGCGTAAAAGTCCCGATTAATATTGTTTTTAAAGACTTACTTTCTGCTTAAATAAGGTTACGAAATATTTTGAATTTAGGTGAAATTCTAAGGCTTAAACTTTTGAATTAATGGTTTAATGTAAACTAGACTTGTTTGTTTATCTTTTTGTGGATGATTTTATTGGTTTAGTACGATTTTCATCCAACTTTTTAGATTACTTTAGGAGGCTGAAATTTACTCAAATGAAAAAAGTATGTGTTATAGGAGCTGGCCCCTCAGGGATAACCGCTATAAAAAATTTGCTAGACCTAGGTCTTGATGTAACCGCTTATGACTATAATCAAGAAGTTGGTGGCAATTGGATTTTTAATGCGGATGAAAGTCATTCCAGTGTATTCGAGACTACTCATATCATTAGTTCAAAAACGCTTTCTCAATATGAAGATTTCACTTTTGATGATTTTGAAAAAGGAATTCCAGACTATCCATCCCATGATCAACTTAGAAGATATTTTCAGGCCTATGCAAAGCATTTTAATATATATCCCAATATAGAATTTGGCACTTTAGTCAAATCATGTAAACTGGATGCCGCCGGCCATTGGCAAGTAACAACTGAAAAAAATGGTCAAACAAAAAATACAGTGTTCAGTCATCTTATAGTATGCAATGGACATCATTGGCAACCTCGTTATCCAGATTATCCAGGAGACTTTACAGGTCAATTTTTGCATTCTCATTTATACAAACGTGCAGCCCCTTTTGCCAATAAAAAAGTGCTTGTTATTGGAGGTGGGAATTCCGCTTGTGATGTGGCTGTGGAGACAAGTAGGGTGAGTAAGAAAACGACACTCAGCTGGCGCAGGGGATATCGAATAATTCCGAAATTCATGTTTGGAATGCCATCAGATGTTGT
>CAYZUW010000143.1:1748-2804 GCA_964481325.1 uncultured Saprospiraceae bacterium | reverse complement strand
AGACCCGCAAATATCAAAGATTTATGTCATCGAGAAATTTCCAAGCCACATTTTAATCAAATCAAAACACCAAGACATACCATCACTGTGGATTATCATAAATTTATGAAACAGCTCAAAAAACAGCTACCTAAGAAGTATGTGAGTAAGGAAGCTGTAGTCTGAATGGGATAACTTTGTAAAAATTACTACTTTAGATAAAACAGAAACCATTTTATGGATAAGACTAATGAACAAATACAGAATGAAGTGAGCCAAGCCTTTGACAAGGTAATCGATTGGTTAGACAGACAAGATGATTCATTTATCAATCAAACGGTAATAGAAGGAAAGTGGACTGCTGCTCAACATATGGACCACATAGTCAAAACAAGTAAGGCTACTTGCAAAGGCTTTCATGTGCCTAAAGAAAAATTGAAAGAAAAGTTTGGACTTTGCGAACGCGAGCAATACACGTACGAAAATATAAATACAAAATATCGAAGTGGACTCTCCGTAGGATTAAAGTCTCCTGAAAAATTTGTCGGAGAAGAAGGGCGGGAGTTTGAAAAATCAGAATTGAGAGAAAATCTTCTAGAACAGAAAAATAATTTTCAAGAGGCTATATCAAGTTGGAGTGTAGAAGATATGAAAACATATATGATGCCCAATCCAGCTATCCAGTATATGAGCTTTTATGAATACTGTATGTTTAATAGTATACACCTGGAACATCATTTGGAAACCTTGACTGAAAAGTATCGGCCTTAGATGAAAAAGTTTTTTCGCAGCCCTGATAGTAGCGATATGAAGGGTGAATAGCTATGTGTGCAGCAAGGTCGAAGGGTGGATGAGCGACCAAGCGAATACACACTGCGGCCTATGCTAAACCATAGCTAGGCGCCCTGAATACAAGCGGATAGCAGGATAAGCTGCCCAAGAAAGTGTTTATTTGTTAATGCGTTTATTCGTTTAGTTGTTTGTCATTTTTTTATGACCCATATGAATACCAAAAAAAGGCGAGCCCAATAAATGAACTCGCCTTTTCTAATATCTATGAATTTATAATTTATCCCA
>CAYZUW010000143.1:0-1648 GCA_964481325.1 uncultured Saprospiraceae bacterium | reverse complement strand
CCCACCTCCGTAAAAACTGCGCTGGGCAGGCATTTATAATTTATAATTATTTTGCTTCGCAAAATTTACAGGTCAAATTTAATCCCCTGTGCCAGTGGCAATGACTTAGTATAGTTGATGGTATTCGTCTGTCTACGCATATACGCTTTCCATGCATCTGAACCCGATTCTCTTCCGCCACCAGTTTCTTTCTCGCCACCAAATGCACCACCTATTTCTGCGCCCGAAGTTCCGATATTTACATTCGCAATACCACAATCCGAACCTGCGGCAGATAAAAACTGTTCTGCTTCTTTTACGCTGTCTGTCATGATGGCAGAAGACAATCCTTGCGGTACATTATTTTGAATTGCGATCGCCTCATCTAGAGTTTTATACTTCATGATATATAAGATAGGCGCAAAAGTTTCTGTCTGTACGATTTGCATTTCGTTATCCGCTTCTACGATAGCAGGTCGCACGTAGCAACCACTGCTGTATCCTCGTCCTTTCAGCACTTCCCCTTTTACCAATATCTTAGCCCCTTGTTTCTTAGCCTCGGCTAGTGCTTGAGAGTACATTTCTACAGCGTCTTTATCGATCAGCGGCCCTACATGATTTTTAGTATTCAATGGATCTCCAATCTTCAATTGCTTATACGCTTTCTTCAAGACCTTTTTTGTTTTGTCATACACGCTTTCGTGTACAATCAATCTACGCGTAGAAGTACATCTTTGTCCAGCCGTACCTACTGCACCAAATACTGCCCCTGGCAATACGATGGCAGGATCAGCAGAAGGCGTTACGATGATGGCATTGTTACCTCCTAGCTCAAGCAAGGTCTTACCCATACGCGCCGCTACCGTAGCGCCGACGATTTTACCCATGCGGGTACTACCCGTTGCAGAGACCAATGGGATTCTATGATCTGTTGTCATGAATTCGCCTACCGTATAGTCCCCATTGATGATACAGGACACTCCTTCAGGTACTTTATTATCCTTGAGTACTTTGTGCAAAATGTTTTGACAAGCGATAGAGCATAGCGGTGTTTTTTCAGAAGCTTTCCACACACAAACATCACCGCATATCAGCGCGATCATACTGTTCCATGACCAAACCGCCACTGGAAAATTAAATGCAGAAATAATACCGACTACCCCTAGTGGATGCCATTGTTCATACATTCTATGACCTGGTCTTTCAGAGTGCATTGTCAGACCATATAGTTGTCTTGACAAGCCAACCGCAAAGTCACAAATGTCAATCATCTCTTGTACTTCTCCCCAGCCTTCTTGTAGGCTCTTGCCCATCTCGTAACTCACTAAACGACCAAGTTCATCTTTGTGCTTTCTGAGTGCCTCTCCATATTGCCTAACCACCTCTCCACGCTGTGGAGCGGGTACTGTACGCCAATGTTTAAACGCTTCCTGCGCTTTTTTCATCACGCCTTCATATTCTCTCTTTGAAGTAACACTGACGGACCCAATCAATTTCCCATCTACGGGAGAGTAGGAGTCAAGATATTTTTTAGAACTAGCCGTCGACTTCAAACCAGTCGAAGTACCGTTATTCTTTTTCTTTAATCTAAGTTTTTTCAGAAATGACATATTTTGATTTTTTTTTATCATAAAGCTATAAACTATTAGGTTTAATACGTGATTTTTTC